>JAKIZN010000106.1 GCA_022708005.1 Bacteroidota bacterium
TCCAGCGAGTATGATTCCCTTGCTTGACATCACTCTTCCAAATATATAAATTTATCTGAATTTTTGTTTTTAAGCCACTCTGCCATAGTCATACCAGCCAAATCCCGCTCTTTGATTAATATATCGCCATCAAACGCTTTTTTTATCTTTTTCTCAATTTTTGGATTGCAGATAGACCAATCTATGTCGTCGGCTATTGGAGCTATTGCCGCTTCGCACTTGGGATTGTATGTACCTGTGCATAGATATTGCAAATATGATTCCTTCAGCGTCAGCGCCCCATGGGCAAATCCGGGAGGTAGCCACATCCATTCGGAATGAGTATCTTTGGGACTGCTTTTTAGCTCGTAAGCAACTATTTTCCCATAAGTTGGCGAGCCTTTGCGTATATCGAGCGCCATATCAATTAAATGCCCTGATATGCACCTAACGAGCTTGCCCATAAATGGGTTCCACTGAAAATGAAGCCCACGAAATGTGTTCTTATGCGAATAAGTTTCGTTAAATTGCAAAAACTCAAATGGGCGAATGAAAGCCATTTCGGTGATACCATAAAAATCATCTTCTCGGAATGTTTCGGTGAAATAGCCACGCTGGTCGTGGAATCTTTTGAATTTTATGATTTTGATGTCGCTTATCTCGAGCGACTTCACTTCTGTTATAAGCATGTGTCATTCCTTGATACAATAATTTTTAGTAAATTATGTGCTCCTTGTTAGCCTTATCGGCAACTTTTAGTAAAATATTAACAAATTTTTCTATTCCGAAAAAATTAATAAAATTTACTGCCGAAAAACTTCTTTCTTGGAGTTTATTATTTGGATATATGAAGTTTTTGTTCTTTCTATATTTTTGAACTAATTCAAAGTTTTTCTTTTTTTGGGCTGAAATATATTTTTTTTGTAAAGTGTCGAGAAAATCGATTGATTTATAGCTAAAAGAGCCAGAAGTCCTTTCAAGCGACGGATCAGCTTCGATAAGCAATTGATTTAACGATAAATACGCCTCGGCAATTTTTTGGCGAGATAGTTGAAACTGCGATTCAGAAAAATCATCGGATATAAGCGAACTTAAGCCAGCTTCAAAAGTGTCATAAGTTTGCATAAAGTATTCAGCCGTCAAGCCGCTTGCTTCCAAAAATTCTTTCTGTTTGGGGAGAAGAAATGTGGCAGACGCTCTTGGCTTGATAGCTGGAATTTCGTCGTCGAAAAAGTTATACGCTTCTTTGAGCAAAGAGTGATAGGCAATTTCGCCCGCACCTAATATGGATAAAGCATTTGGAAATATCTTATCTTGAAAGATTGGACGTAACAGCGATTTGGGTGAAACTATCTCGGGCGACGAGAGCATAAGTTCTTTTAGCTCGTCAAATGTGTATTCGTTATCGGCTATCGTAAAGGTATCTTTGCTTTCTTTCGATTGCTTAACCACATACCGCTTGCCTTGTATATGGCAGCAATAATTAATTATTTCTGGGTTAGCGTTAATATTGAAACCGCTCTTGCTGAGTGATGATTTTTGCAATTCTAAAGTGTTATATAAATTTATTGCCGAATCATAAGATTGGAAATTAGCGATTAGCATATCGCGTATTGCTCCGCTAATCCGGCACTGCGAAGCCTTTGCAAATAATAGCCCTTCGCGTGCGAATAGCCTGTTGTGGAACTGCAAGCTCGCATCATTCCAGAACGTAGCGGGCTTATATATTTGCTCTAAAAATTCGGCAACTTCTGTCTTCCACTGCGAGTAAGGCAGGTTGTCTATCAAGTCAATGACAATATGTTCGATGGAGTCATCAAAGGTTATTTCTGATACTGGAACGTTGAGCAATTCATCTGAAAATACAGAAATTTTATTTACATCATAATTAGCGTCAAAGTAAGAAATATCCGCAGCTTCGCGGGCATCGTGGTCGTTATCTTCGAGCCAAAAAAGTGGGATAAAATTTAAGTTAGGATATTTGCTGTGCAGCTTTTGCGCCGATACTATTGCAGACGCTATTTTGATTGGCGTATAGAGCGGTCCGCCAAAAAGTCCGACTTGCTGCCCTGTTATAACAAATAAGGTGTTGCTCTTTTCTATTCGCTCGATATTGAGCTTTTGCGCCTCGCTTAAATTGAGATTTGCCATAGATTGCTCGATAATACGTTTTGCTCGCGGGCGATGGGCAAATTGCTTTGCTTTGCCGAGCAGACGCTCAGAGCTATCAAGCAGAAAATTATTAGGAAAGCGGCTTAAAATAAATGAGTCGTTGTTAATATATTTGACAAAAAAATCTGATATACTATTAATTTTATCAAATTCGATAAATTGCATAAAAATAAGTAGTTGATAAATAAAAGCAATAAGACGTGAAAGTTACAAATAATTGTAAAATAGCGATGCTTTTGGAGGTGCGAGCAAGCGAATAGCAATAAAAAAGCTGCCTTTGGCAAAGCAGCTTTTTTGATGTTATCAATTAATTTTAATGTTCGTGGTCGCAGTTTTCGTCGTGAATATGTTCTTCGTGGTGGTCGTGATGATATTGCTTAGCAGCTTGCTTGGCTTCTTTGCTCCGCATAGCCGCGTTATAATATGAAATTCTGCTCACGTGCATTTTCTTTAGCTTTTCGTCTATATCTACGTTGTTAGTGGTAACGACGGATTTTAAATAGTTTATAACCTTTTGTGATAGCAACTGATTTGTCAGTTCTGTTTTGTTTTTCTTATCGATATTTTGCAATACGTCAAGCGAACCCATTTCTCTTGGCAGCCCAACTGTTTCAAAATAATCTGCAATATCGTCATCTTCTAATTCCAAGCCTTCTTTGCTAATCAACTGCGACGAAACAGCATCAAAAATGTAGAATTTCTTTAACTCTGCGGTAATGCTATCAACAAACGACTTGTCTGCAAGCAATGTTTCTTCTGTAGTATTGAACTTTTTCGCATTTTCTTTAGCGTTGTTTGCTATAGCGCCATCTAAAATGCTTTGTGGCATAGAAATGTCTTTATAAAGTTCATGAATTTTAGCAACGATATTATTCTCAAGCGTTTGAGTTGAAAAGCGATCGAAATAATCTTGCAAGAGTAGCCCAACGTCTTCCTTTAGGTCTTCGATTGTATCGAATCTCCCGTCGGATAGATCGCTGATTGCTTCAGGAGTTAGTTCTGCTGGCTTTATCTTTAGAATTTTATTTATTTTTGCGTGAAAAGTTTCATTTGAGCGGAGCGGGTCGATTTCCGCAAAGTCTATTTCGAGTTCGTCGCCGACGCGCTTGCCAATAAATTTTGGTGCAAACGCTTCGGGCAGTTCGTAGGAGTATAGCTGTATTGTCTCATTTGTCATTTCCTGCAACGTCTCGCCTGTCGTTTTATCTTTCGATATAAAATCACCAACAATGATGCAATTCGTATCTTCTACTGTTTCTGCTTCTTCGCGCTCGCCCATATCGAGAGTAATAGTTTTCATTATAAATTCGATAGCATCATCGTCGGGGACGTAAACAGGCTCGTCGATCACTACTTCTTTAAAATCGACTAAGTCAATGTCTGGATGCGTCTCGTATTCCAAAACGGCAACTATAGGATCCGCGGCGACATCTAAACTCTTTAGAGCTGGCGGTCCAGCAAGGTTCAGCTTGTTTTCTTGAAGTATTTTATTGAACTCTTCTTGGACTATATCAACGCAAGCGTCGTTAAGCACTTCTTGTTGGAAACGCTGCTTGATGATGTTCATTGGCACTTTGCCCTTGCGAAATCCTTTGATTTCATAGTTTTTTTGGATGTCTAAAAGTGTTTTTTTGATTTTTTCTTCAACTTCACTTTTAGCAAAACTTACTTCAACAGAAGATAAAATGTCGCTGATTTTATTGAGTTTAGTTTCCAATTGCTTACCCATAAGCATAGTTTTATAATAAAAAAGTGCGGACGGAGAGACTCGAACTCTCATGGGTCGCCCCGCTAGATCCTAAGTCTAGTGCGTCTGCCAATTTCGCCACGTCCGCATAAATACGAAATACAAAATTAACTAAATTTAGTTTTTAAAACAACATTTTTTTTATGGCTGTGAATAATTTCAAGATTCCCGCAATTTCACTCCCCGCTTCTTTTCCCCAAAAGATTGAACGACAAAGCTACGCTAAAAGTAAAATAGCCCGAAAACATAGATACTTTTTTATCTAATTTCGGCGAATAATCATTTATTTGCGTTTTTATATTTTTAAATATGTCTACGGATTGTGGGCTATATTTATAATCTAACTCGAAAATTATGCTGCCAAGAAACAGGGATTCTGGATATTCGTCAAAGCCTAACTCAATGCCAGAATATAGCTCGATAGCAGGCGATATGGATAGCTCGTCGAAATGCACTCCGCCCTTTCTTGAGTCGAGCGGAAATGTAGATTGCACCCTTTCTTTCCAAGTGATTTGCGACGCAACGAGCCCTAATCCAGCTCCAACATACGAGCGGAATTGCTTGTCATAAGGAATGTATTCCCATTTAGCAATTAATGGGATAGTGCCGATATTTATTTCGTTAATGTGGTTGCGAGTGAGATATTCGCCAATAACATAGTAGTCATCGAAAACGTTGATTTTATGATAACTTGCCGATATTCCAATGCGAGAGTTCCTGCTAATCCAAGATTTAAAGACAACATTGCCCGAAGGAGTTGATGAAAATTTGTCGGAGTTTCCGCCAATTTCGGATTGAAATATTTTGAAAAAATCGCTTGCACCTTGTCCGAACGGGAATCCTACGCCGAAAGTTACTATCGGCTTAAATTTATATTCTTCAAATCTATCGAGGACTATCTCGGAGTGGAGATTGCTGAAAGCAAGTATCGCCGTAAATAGTAAAGTGATAAAATGTTTCATATCGTTCTCGCTCAAAGCTTTTTAGATAATAAATTTAGCAAAATCAAAAGCTTAAATTAAACCAGAGCCCATAGTTAATAGATAGTTCTACAAATTCGCTGCCTGCTTTGCCATTAGCCACAAAAACATTTTTACTGCTACCAGCAGTGTTTTTCATATATCTCGATTCTAATCGAATATATGAATTTGCTACGGGCTTATATTCAATTGCTAATGACGCATCATAGCCCGCCGCGTCTATGCCATAAGTGCCTTCAACATCGGAATAGTAAGAATATCTCGCCGAAGCCGCATATTTTTCATTGAACTTATATTGACTTTGGACGAAATAACCGTAAAACCAATTTAATGATTTATTTTTAGAATTAGATTTTATTGATGCGGCATCAAATTGAACTTTTGTGCCAAAATTTTCTGAAAGCCTCATTTCCAAAAATACATTATGATATGTGTGGTTACGCGGTTTCCTTCCTTTTGGCTCTTCGTTGCCCGTCATACCCGCATAAAATGCGCTAATAAAATCGCTTTCGTAGCTTAGCGAATATGCAAGAGTTTTTTGTGAGTTATTATCCCCAAAAAGATGATTGCCATTGATTATATGAAAGTCGGCAGACCAATGTTCGTTAAGTTCATAGCTCAATTTTACGCCTGCTTGGTAAGCTGGCTGAAAAAAAGTTACAGAAGAATGCGACGAGAAATAATTCATACGCGGGTGCGTCCATTCGCCACCAATATGGGTAGTAAATATCCCGCCATCAAGCCACAGCCCTTTGGTTAGTCTAATGCCTATGTTTGCTTGTTCGATATTTTGGGGTTCTTCGAACCAAGAACTTTTAGCTATATCGCCTTCTTGTAGCCCTATTTTTGCTCTGTAGCTGCTATCGCTATATTTAAAAAGCAGATATGCTATATTTAGCGAGAATTTTTCTCTTTCGTGGTTGATAGACGTAAAATCCTGATACTCTTTGTCTAAATTATCGCTTGTATAATATGTATCCACATATCCAGTCAAAGTGAATTTGCCTTCAGCCGAAGCAAATAGACTTGCTACACTTGCAACAAAGCATATCGCAAAGCAATAAATTTTCTTCATTTTTTCACAATCACATAACTATAAATCGCAAAATTATAAAAAATAAACCTAAATAATTCATTGGACAATATTTTTTAAACCCAAATAATTCACTAGGACCTCTAACTGACTGCGTATCTGTAAGGAAATATTAGATTTTAAGATGGGGCTGTCTTATAAGGTTTCTATTGCGTTATTTGGGTTTAATCCCGAAGGGATTTGATGTTTGTAGAAAATAAGATTGCATCACATAATTCGACTCCTACGGAGTCGTATAATGTTGACCTAATTCGACTCCTACGGAGTCGTATAAT
>JAKIZN010000107.1 GCA_022708005.1 Bacteroidota bacterium
TCTTTCTGCATTAAATTCATTTCGGCAAGCAGTCGCAGCGCGGCAACAGATGAATGCTCGCCGCTATCGATTAAATTAACACCGGGCATTACCTCCGAAATCAATCTCGATAAAAGCGGATAGTGAGTGCAACCAAGCACGATTGTATCTGTATTAGCACTCTTTAGTTTTGACAAATACTCTTCTGCAGCTAATTTCGCAATTTGATGCTCTATTAACCCTTCTTCTACAATGGGGACAAACAGCGGGCACGCCTGCGAAATGACTTGAACTTGCTCAGCTCCGGGCAATTCTAAAATTCCTTTTGTATATGCACCGCTATTAACTGTTGCAACAGTGCCGATTACCCCAATTTTCCCATTCAGCGAAGTTCTTAATGCGGCTTGAGCGGCGTGCTGTATCATACCAATGACGGGCACTTCGCCCGCAAGGTTACGGACTGCATCAAGAGCAACTGCCGATACGGTATTGCAGGCGACAACAATCATTTTTACATTTTTTTCTAATAGAAATTGGGCACATTGCCTCGCGTATTCTATAACGATATTTTCCGATTTATTGCCATAAGGAACGCGAGCAGTGTCGCCAAGATAAATATAATTTTCGTAAGGCAAAAAACGTATCATCTGCCTAAGCACAGTCAGACCGCCTATACCTGAATCAAAAACGCCTATTGGGCTGTTTACGTCCATTTTCTTAATTCAAAATGTAAAAAAAAGTTACTCTAAATTACAAAAAAAATAGAATTGATGTGCTATTATTTATGGAGCGAACGAAAATAATTTACCGCTGATTAGACTATGCAAATACATAATTTCAAATATTTTTTTAATAAAATTGTCATTTAAATAATGAATAAATAATTTTGCTTTGGCATCAATATGAAATATACTAAGTTTCTGCTTGCTTTGCTTTTGGCTTTAATGGCTGTTCCGTCCCAATCGCAAGATATATCATATACGTCTGGCAGCGAGGCATTCTTTTTTGACGCGGTAGTTTTTAGAGGCAGCAGGGATTCCGCGAGAATAGACTGCTATTTCGTTATTCCATATCAATCATTAAATTTCGCAAAATCTGGCGAATATTATGTCGCAAAAGTCAGTGCGAATATTTCCGTTTTTGATTCAATCGGCAATAAAATAACAAGCTATAGCTATGAAAAATCTTTGATAGAAGAAGACTACTTTGTAACGCAAGGCGGAACAGCTAAATTTGACGCCAAGCAAATCATGATTAAATTATCGCCCGGCAGCTATCAAATCAAAGCATCTATTTTAGATGAGACCTCGAAAGCAGAGTATTCGCAATCAAAAAATGTGAATGTTATTGATTTTTATAGCTTTCCGAATGCGTTGAGCGGCTTGCTGATTGTGAGTGCGATTGAGGAAATCGACGGTAAGTTTAAAATTACTCCGCATATATCCGATAATATTGGTAATATTAAAGGCGACTTCTTTGCTTTTTTTGAATATTACAGCCGCGAACCGAGCCAAGAAGCTGATTTTTTGTATCAAATTTTCGATGGAGATAACCTAATAAGTCAAGGCAAGCGAACTAGAAAAACTGCACAGTACGGAGCGAATCGGTTTTTTATCAAGGTAAGCAAGCCCAATAAACTTTCGCAGGGCGGATATGTCCTTAGGATTTTAGCTCTCAAGCCTTCTGACAGCGAAGATTACGAAATCGAAGATATATTGGCTGTTTCGCAGCGTTCTATAAAATCTATTACTCGGATGGGCGGGCTGGTGCTGACAGATTTGAATAAATCTATCAAGCAACTTAGATATGTGGCTACCCAAAGCGAGATAGAATATATACAATTAGGCATATCCGACGACGAAAAAATGACCCGATTTGAAGCATTTTGGAAAAATCTGGATCCCACACCCGCGACCGATAGGAACGAAGCTTTTGATGAATATTATAGAAGAATTTACGTTGCCAACAAAAATTTTAAGTCTTATTCAGAAGGCTGGATGACCGACAAAGGAATGATATTTATTATTTTTGGTCAACCTATAGACGCGGAGCGTTCAAATCAATATGGCGACGGCAGAGTATACGAAAAGTGGACGTATGGAAATAATCGTGAGTTCATATTCGTGGATAACTCTGGGTTTGGGGATTTTAGACTGCTGAGACCTGCGGCAATTACCGAAAAGTTTAAATATGAATAAACTAATTGCCGCGAGAGCCATTGGCATAGATGCAATAATTTCGCCCATTATCGATAATAAATCATAATTTCACAAACTTTTGTTAAATTGCACTTTCGTTTATTTATATTTTGGGAAAAGTGCGGTGAAAGCATTAGTAACGGGCGCAACTGGATTTGTCGGCAGCCATGTTGCCGATAAATTGCTCGAAAAAGGCTATGAAGTGAGGTGCATAGCTCGCAAGTCAAGCAACCTTCGCTGGTTAGAAAATAAGAATATTGAAATTGTAACTGCGAGTTTAGATGATAAATCTTCATTAGAAAAAGCAGTCGAAGGCGTTGATTATGTCTATCATATAGCTGGACTTACATTTGCAAGAAATTATGAAGAATTTTTAAAAGGGAATAGGGACGCTACAAAAAATTTGCTCGAAGTTGTGCATAAAAAAGCTCCGAATATCAAAAGATTTCTGTTCGTTAGCAGCCAAACCGTAGTAGGACCATCGAAATCGTTAGATAACCCAATTGACGAAACTACCCCGCGAAATCCAATAACTTCATACGGCAAAAGCAAAAAAGCAGCAGAAGACGAAGTGCTTAATTATCAAGGCAAATTGCCATTTACGATAGTTCGCGCTCCCGCTGTTTATGGACCGCGGGATACAGCAATATTTGATATATTTAGAGCGGCAAAAGCTGGAATTGGAACTATGGTGGGCTTTAATAAAAAATATATCAGCTTAATCCACTCAGACGATTTATCGCGAGGAATTATCCAAGCTACAGAGTCCGAAAAAGCCATAAACCAAATTTATTTTATATCGAGCGAAGAGTTTTACAACTGGAAGCAACTTATAGATGTAATTGCAAAAACAATGGATAAAAAGTTTATTTTGAAAATTAGGTTGCCGCATTGGCTTGTGCTGTCGGTTGCTGCTTTGTCCGAATTTTTCGGGAAATTTTCAAAAAAGCCACCTGTTTTTAACTATGAAAAAGGTATAGATTTTATTCAAGATTATTGGACTTGCTCCACGCAAAAAGCGGTGGAAGAGTTAGGATATAAGCAAATGATGTCGTTAGAAGCGGGAATGAAAAATACAGTGGAATGGTACAAAGCTAACAAATGGTTATGAGATTCCCCATAAAAATAATAATATTCACAATTTGTGTTGTCGCTATAGCGATTGCTTCACTTTTATTTGTCATTAATATAAAAAATATATCCATAACGGACGAAAAGTTACGTTTTGGTTCAGTGGACTTGATGGACACTGCAAAAATATGTATAAATAGAAATGGATTTCCACACATAACGGCGAATAATGAGAATGATTTATTTTTTGCAGTTGGCTATCTGCATGCAAAAGAACGGCTTTGGCAGATGGATATTAGCCGCCGAGCAGGTCGCGGAGAGCTATCCGAGATTTTTGGCAAAGAAGCATTAAATTATGATATGTTCCTTCGCGCTCTGAATTTATCTTCGACTGTCGCAGAAACAAAAGACGTGCTTAGTAAAAAGTCATTGGCAATATTGGAAGCATATACGAAAGGCATAAATTTTTATATAAAAAGCAATAAGAATAAGTTGAGTTTTGAGTTCGGTGCATTGGACTATTTCCCGCAAGAATGGAGAGTAGAAGATTGCTTGATAATAAACAAAATGATGGCTTTCGAGCTAAGCTTTGGCTTTTACTACGACATAACATTTGGCGAAATTGCGGCTTCAATCGGCAAAGAAAGAGCTAAGCTATTTGTGCCGGGCTATCCAGATGAATCGCCTTTTGTGCTGGACGATGCGGTAAAAGTCAGGGATTACAAAATCAAAGAAATAGATACAAGTAAAGTAGATTCAATCGATTACGCGGCATATAAGGATTACTCAATTGAGTTTAACGGCTTTTCGGACTATATCCATTCTTTGCGAAAATTTCTCAGCGTTGATGGCTCGTCTATCGGGAGCAACTGCTGGGCAAGGCGTAAGACCGCTAATCCGTCATCGCCAGCTATATTAGCTAACGATCCGCATTTGTCGCTTGGGCTACCCGCAAGGTGGATACCTATGCACATAACAAGCCCAGAAATTAATGCTATTGGGTTTATGTTGCCCGGACTGCCTTTGATTATTAGCGGTAGGAACGACAACATAGCGTGGGGAATTACAAATTTAATGCTCGATGATTGCGACTATTTTATTGAAAAAATAGATAATTCGGGAAAATATTATTTTAATCAAGATTCATCAAAAAGAGAAATAAATTTCGTAATCGATACAATCAAAATCAAAAATAGTAGCCCGCATATTTATTATAAGAGATTTACAGAGCGCGGGCAAATCATATCTGATGCTCATATTTTTAATAGCAATTTAAAAGATATGAGCAAAAAGCAAGCAGATGCCTATTTGAAAAAAAATGCTTTAACATATCGCTGGATAGGCAACTCTGCGAATGATGATATTTTGTCTATGTATAAAATAGGCATAGCAAGAAATTGGAGCGAATTCACCAATGCAACAGATTCTTGGTCTGCGCCTGCCCTCAATTTTACTTATGCAGATAAAAAGGGGAATATAGGAATTGCGCCAAGCGGATATGTGCCGATTCGCGATGTCAATTGCGAGCCAAATTTTCCTAATAATGCTTATGAAAAGCATACGGGGTGGATGTCAATTGCGAAGTCTGGAGTTTTTCCTAAAATATTTAATCCGAGCAAAGATTTTGTTGCGTCTGCAAACAACAAGACGGGGGGCGGAGTGCAGCAATATCTCACAGCGTATTGGGAAGTGCCTTCACGTGCAGAGCGAATAGAAGAGCTGATTATGGCGCCGGAAGAATATACCGTTCGCGATGCGCAATATATGCAAAATGACTATCTATCGCTGTATGCAAAGAAAATATTTACATATATTATTCCGACCATTGATAAGCATATCCATTTGCTAAATAAAGAAGAAAAAGAAGCATACACTTTGCTAAAAAATTGGGACTTTGTGCTTACTCAAAATTCAGTTGCGGCATCAATATATAGCGTATTTATCGGCGCATACTTATACAATACATTTCATGATGAATTAGGCAGTGGCTATTACTACAAATATTTGCTGATGTCCAATTTAGCGCTTAGAAAGTTAATGGAAATTTCTGCCAACGCAGACCACAAGCTATTCGACGATGTATCGACGGAAAGCCGCGAGAGACGCAATTATATAATATTCAAGAGCTTTAAAGAAGCTATAAAAAAATGCAAAGACTTGTTTCAAACGGCAGATATGAAAACTTGGAGATGGGGACAAATTCATCAGCTTACGTTAAAACACAGATTCTCGGAAAGTAATTTTATGAGGAAAATGGTTACTGTAGGTCCGTTTGAGGTTGGGGGCAATAGTACCACTATAAACAACACGGAATATAGAATATCTGAGTCTTACGAGATGATAGTTGGCGCTTCGATGCGATTTATTGCTGATATGGGCGATAGCTTTGTATATATTAGTATGCCGGGCGGCGTATCGGGCGATCCGCTGAGCTCGAGCTATTCTAATTTGGTGCAAATTTGGCTGAACGGAGGCTATCTGAAAATTCCATTCTCAAAATTGCCCAAAGATGATTTCGAGAAAATTTTAACATTAGAGCCAAAGCTATCTGAATAATGAAAAAGCAATACATATATATCGCTTATATAACTTTGCTGTTAGCAGCAGTGCTTTTTTTAAGGTTCAATAGGCAGGATTTGCTTATAAGTGGAATTATCGGCGAGATAGGCGGCGACCACCACCAATATTACAAAATGGTAGATTTCTTTCGCGGCGAAGCCCAATTCCACGACATTGATTTGCCATTTAGCACAAGGCTGATAACTCCGCTAATAGCTTCGATAATGCCTTTTGAAAGTGGCTTTTCGCTTAATCTAACGAACGCTTTGTTCCTGTGGGTTGGATTTGTCTTATCCTTATATGCCTTGAATAAGTTCAGCTTGGAAGATAAATATAAATTTTGCACTGTTGCAATTCATATACTATGCTTTCCAGTGTTTTATTACAGCGTTATAGGATTTATTGACGCATCGCTTGTTGGCTGGATGATGA
>JAKIZN010000108.1 GCA_022708005.1 Bacteroidota bacterium
CTCAACGATTACTGGCGTACCGCCTTATAGATATGTTCAAGTATTCTTCCCGCCATTTGAGCCGAATGAATACGTACCAGATCATATCGGGCGAATGAGAGCATTCGTTATAGCCGATAGTAAAGTTTCGCCAGATCCTACAAAGCCTGCAATTGGCGAAGATTGGCCGTTTGATGATACCACTCACGTAGACTTTATTGTGATGAAAAGACTGCAAGATTTTAATGACGATTTTTGCGAATTTCACAGTATTTTTAAAGTTTACTATCCTTCAGTCCTCAAGTGGGTCAATATTGGAGCAGTTGTAGCAGATGGCGAGCAGGCTTCTCGTTTCTCGCTGCCGCCTAAAGGGCAGTTCTCTGCAGTTAATAGTACTAACGACAGATTGCAATCGCCTGTTCTTCACATGAATAGGAAAAATATTGATGGCGCAGATTGGAGCCCTGACCAAAATACACCTGGTGGCGACGTTGTAACGTCATTCCCTATAGATTTGCGTAACAAACGTGGGGCTGTTCTATCGCTATCTATTCAAAGAACACACGCTTCTCAGCCTGAAAAATATCATAGAGGTTGGTCCGACCAACAAATAGTAGGCGTAGAAGGTAGATTAGTTAGAAACCTTAACAAGAGCACTTTATTCACTGCTGCGGGTACATCAGTACACCGTCCAGACGGCGACTCCATAGTAGTTGAATTTATGAAACCAAGCCTCGATGGTATCAGAGATGTCGCGAACGTAGCAGACTATAATCGTTGGCGCTGGCATCCTGTTCCAAAAACAGATATAAATCCAAAGCCTACTCCACTGTATGGTATTCCAGCTTTTGCTCTGTTTGGTATGGGTGGCTATTTTGTTGGCTGGGATGAGAAGAATCCTAACAATCCTTTGAAACGTGATCCAACTACCAATGAAAATGAAAATGGTTTGAGATTTAATCAGTTTGATGACGGTATTGACTGGGAATTTAAAAAATATTCCATACAGATACCGGACTCTTTCATACTTGCTCCGAACGACGGCGCTAAAAACTTTAGATTCCGCATCCGTGTAGTCGCTCGTAACCACTGGAAAGGTATGGGCGGTATACAAGATGATGACGATGATTTTATTGTTGATAACGTTCGCATCATGATGCCTACAACTAAGCCAGATATAGAAGTGTCTACTGTGAAAGCTCTATGGCAATACGAAATTGCTCCAGCATCACAAGCTACGGATATTCCTATCAGAGTAAATATTAGTAATAATACAGATATCAACTCTTCGACGTTCAAGGTGAAAGTTAAAATATTCCAAGGGCAAACCACTTGGGGTGATCCAGTATATTGCCGTGTCCAAGAAGTGCCGAACCTGAATGCGAGAAGAAGCCTTGAAATTGTAATGCCAACTTGGAACGCTAAGCGCACAGGGCAGGGTTCATATAGAATTCAAGCTATAGTGATTTACCCAGGTGGTGATGCTTATGATAAGAATGATACTACTTATTCTGACTTCAGGATAAGATTTGGTCCTACTTTTGCTTACGATAATCCAGATAAAGAAGAAAATGATGTGCCAGCATTTTCTAACATTATGGGCAGTGGCTTAAGCTTAGCTGGACAAGCTTTTGGCGGACCTGGCTATAATAGCCCTGTTTATGTAATAGGTGGAAATGGCGCTGGTTCAGGTAGTGCATCTGGTCAGTTTGCAGTTAAATTTACTTTGATGAATACTGACACTCTACTTGGTTTCCAAGCTTTGTTTGCTGAATACAACCAAGCTATGAATGACATAGCTTTCTCCATTTACTTTAGCAACTCTGACGAAACTCTTCCAAGCCAGCCGTACACGGGTTCTACAATTTACGCTAAACGTGGTTTGGGATCCGGGCAAACATTCCCACAATTCAACAAATATTTGACTTATAGATTGCAAGATTTCTCTCGCCGTCCGATAGTACTAAACAAAGGTACATATTGGGCTACCATTGCTCAAATGGGCGTAGAAGGTCTGCACCTTGGAGGCTCAAGGCATAGGATGGGTATGAGAACAACCTCTGAATACACTGACCCAATGACTGGACTCTGGGGCGGTGGCGCAGGTGGCTGTAACTTGATGATAGATAAGCAATACAGAAAAACTGTTGCTGGTGAATACGTGAATGACAACTTCTTTGCTTATGAAGATGTTGTTGGCTCAAGCTCTTGGGTGCAATTTATGCAAACATTTGGCAACCCAGCTCTTGCCCACCTTGACCACAGAGGCAACGTTCAGGATATGCCGGGAACTTTAACTTTCTCGCGAGGCACATTTATTCCTATGTTACGCCCATTCTTCGGTACCAAAGAATATACTATCGAAAGCGTTGTTCAAATTTGTGCTGATGATATTCCAGTTGAACTCATGAACTTCCGCAGCGATGTTCGCTCCAATGTAGGCATCGACCTATTCTGGGAAACTGCATCGGAAATCAACAACTATGGATTCTACGTAGAAAAACGTTTGAGCGGCGAAGGCGAAAACGATTGGCAAACTATCGGCTTTGTAAATGGCGCTAATAATTCAAATACTATTCGCCATTACAATTTCACAGATAAAGATGTTAAGTTAAATACAACTTATCAATACCGCTTGCGCCAAACTGACCTTGATGGCACCCAGTATTGCGCTACTTCAGATGTATTGACTGAAACATTTGACGTTGTTAGCGAGCTAACTGTTCAACAAAATTCGCCAAATCCATTCAATAACTTTACAGTGATTGAGTTTAATATGCCTTCCACTCAGAAAGCACGCATCGAAGTTGTTGATTTATTCGGCAATGTAGTAAGAGTGCTTGCTGATAATGAAATGCAACGTGGCATGAACTCTGTTGTTTGGGACGGTCGCAGCTCTAATGGCACAACAGTTCCTACGGGCACATATATTTACAGAATATCTGCTGGCAGCGAAGTAGTTTCCGGCAAGATGACATTTGTTAAATAATCTATCTTTATGATACTTATCAGCTCTCGGCAAAACTTTGTCGAGAGCTGTTTTTATTAAGCAGAGTGATTTATGGATACTATTTTTTCTAAAATAATCAAGCGGGAAATACCTGCTGACATAGTTTACGAAACTGATGAAATCTTGGCTTTCAAAGATATAGACCCGAAAGCTCCTGTGCATATATTGGTCATACCTAAAAAGCCAATCCCTACCATCAATGATGCTACCGCCGAAGATGCCGAGCTAATCGGTAAAGTTATTTTAGCCGCTAAAGACATTGCTAAATCTTTAGGTATTGCTGAATCGGGCTATAGGCTGATTATGAATTGTAATAAAGACGGCGGGCAAACTGTATTTCATTTGCACTGCCACCTTGTTGGAGGTAGGCAATTGGCTTGGACGCCGGGTTGATAAACTCAAATAATGCAATAGAAACTCTATCTGATTGCGTATCTGTAAGGAAAAGTTAGACTTTAAGATGTCCTACACCTCGAAGGTGTAGGACATCTGGAAAACACGGAGGCTAACACCTGTTACATTATGAGACAGCCCCTGGGGTTGAGGTCAGAGTTCCTGATGAATTATTTGGGATAAATATTTCAATATGCTTCAAAATTTATTTTATCCGAAAAATTAATCTTATAAATAAAATTAATTTTGAAAATTAATCTTTTTTGTTTAATTTTAAAGTTCGGAAAAGTTTTAATTTCAAAAAAAGGAAATAAAATGTATACAGTTCTTGCACTAATAATGATTTTGGCAGCTATTCTGCTGATAGTTGCTATATTAGTCCAACCGAGTAAAGGCGATATGATTTCAGGGCTTGGCGGGCTTAGCGGCACTTTCTCAAGCATGTTCGGCTCAAGAAAAACTATGGACTTGCTGCAAAAAATCACTATTTCGTTGGCTACTATAATATTAGTTTTAACTCTTATCACTAATATTTTCTTTGTCGGAGCAAAGGAAAGCGTTGTGAAGCCAGTTACGGAAGGGCAAGAAATGCCGATACAGTCTACTCCGCCTGTTCCTGGTCAAATGCCAAACGCACCAGTGCCCGGCGAATAAATAAATTGCACCAATGCGATTACTTTAAGCTCTGAGCTATTAGTTACAATAGATAGCCGCGGCTTTTACTAGCGAAAAATTAAGGGCGAGCAACGCAATGTTCGCCCTTTTAAAGATTTTACAGCCACTGATTGCTTCATTTTAACCCGAATAATTCAATAGAAACTTACTAGCTGTTCACCAGATGTCCTACACCTTCGAGGGGTAGGACATCTTAAAGCCAAATATCTCCTTATGGATACGCAATCAGATAGAGTTCCTAATGCATTATTTGGATCCAAAGTAAAATCATATTCGTTTTTGTGCGTCAAACTTGTTTGCTTGTTATGCTATAGAGTAATAAATGAAAAAGACTTTTTGGGCGATTGCGTTGCTATTATTGACGCAAAATCTTTATTCAATAGAACCGCTTTTATTTAAGCCACTTACGGCTAATACGTTCGAGCCTCGCATGGGAGCAATTTTTAGTTTGAACCACGATAACCTTCGGTTAGACATCGGTGGCTCAATTGACCTTTCTACCCTTTATAAATCAGACAATTCAGAAATAAGGCTCGGTGGCGACTTTTTTACTTACACGCGGCTACGCTCCGAAGGAAGATTCAAATTCCCAGTAGAGACAAGCGATTACTTCTTTGGAATTAACGCTTCGGGCAAAACCCAACTGCTTGAAAATAGATTTGATTGGCGAGTTAGGCTATCCCATATTTCCTCGCACCTTGTCGATGGATACTCAAAAAATGGTATTTTTAATAAGCCGCCTTTTGTTTATAGCAGAGAATTTATTGATGCCGTCGGCGCTACTTATTATAAAGATGTGCGATTTTACGCTGGATTGACGTATATTTTCTCGACTTTGCCTAAAAATATAAGCAAAGTCAATCCTCAATTTGGGTTCGATAGCGAGCAAAAGTTTTACAAAAATTTATACGCTTCTTATGGCGCTGACTTTAATATCAGCTCCATCAAACGCAAGTATGAGCTAAATTCATCTGCCCAAATTGGAGTAGTATTCAAATCCACTATGAAAACTGGAATTGGGCTATACTACTATATATACAATGGTTGGAGCATTCATGGCATGTTCTATGACGAAAAATTATCAAATTCTGGCATCGGATTTCAATTAATATTTTGATTTCTCATTTATTTTTTGTTGTTTTGAAGATTATTTATAACTATTTTATGTAAAAGGTATTAATATGGCAAGAAGTGTAAACAGAGCGACTTTAGTTGGAAATTTAGGCAAAGACCCTGAACTTAGAACCACCCCTAACGGCAAGAGCGTTTGCTCTTTTAGTGTGGCAACTTCTGATAGTTTCAAAGATGCAAGCGGGAATTGGCAAGAAACTACCGAATGGCATACAGTAGTTTGCTGGGAAGGTCTTGCAAACCAAGTAGCGGAAACGCTTCGAAAAGGAAACAAAGTATATATCGAAGGTAAAATCAAGCATCGCTCTTACGAAGGCAAAGATGGAGTTACAAGATACGTTACTGAAATATTGGCAAACACAGTCATTTCTATGGGCGGAAGAGAATCTGGCTCATCTTATTCCTCCGACTATGGAGAAAAAAGCTATTCCGAGCCGTCGAGCTATTCTACCCCAGATTTAGATGTTTCGCTCAGCGATGATGTTCCATTTTAGCAAGAGAAAATGAAGAAAAAAGTAGTCCTTTTTGATATAGATGGCACTATCTTAAACGTAGATGGCAAAGTAGCTTATGGTATATTTGTTGATGTTATAAGCGAAGTTTTTGGCGTAGATGTTTCGGAGAGCTTGCCTTCGTTTCATGGGAAGACAGACTTGCAAATTCTTAGCGAGATTTTTGATAGACATCATATCAGCAATGGCAGCGAGAAGATACAAATCCTTTGGCAAAAATCATATGATAAATTTTCAAAAAAGCTGAGCGACGAAAATATCAATCTATTGCCCGGCATCAAAGAATTTTTGAAGCTGATTCATTCGAGAGATGATTATCTGCTCGGGCTTGTTACGGGGAATTTTCGTCGCAACGCATATTTAAAATTAAGAGTAAAAGAGCTCGACTCATATTTCAATTTCGGTGCGTTCGGCTGCGACGATTTCGATAGAAACGTATTGCCCGATATTGCCATCAGCCGCGCTATAGAATCGAATTTGATACCACACGATTTTGATGTAAAAAATTCAATAATTATCGGCGACA
>JAKIZN010000109.1 GCA_022708005.1 Bacteroidota bacterium
TAATCCGCTCTTTTGGATATGAAGCCGATTCGGTTTACTCACCTGCTGCTGCACTCGATTATCTGGAAAAAGAACATAGAAACGTAGGAATTATTTTACTCGATATTGAATTTGGTCCAGATTCGCAAATCAATGGATTGGATTTACTCGAGACTTTACGCAAAAATTACATTAGCATACCCGTAGTAATGATTTCGGGGAAAGGCACTATAGAATCCGCTGTGCGAGCCACAAAGCTCGGCGCTGCCAACTTTATAGAGAAAAGTATTATTTCGAAAGATAAAATCAAATCTGTTCTAAATAGTTCCGTCAAAAGAGTGAGCGAAGCCAATGAAGACATAGAGATATTGAAATTCCTCTCTGCCAGCGGGCTTATCGGCAAAAGCAAACGAATGATTGAAGTCGGCGACAGCATCATCAGATACGGCAGGACAGATTTAAATGTTTTAGTTACGGGGGAAACTGGCACGGGCAAAAAGTTGGTTGCAAAGGCAATACACTCGGTAAGTCGCAGAGCTAAAGCTCCTTTTGTTGTAGTGGATATTCCTAATATCACAACTGAATTATTTCAAAGCGAGCTGTTTGGTCATCTCCGCGGCTCATTTTCAGGCGCCACCGAAACTAAAAAAGGCATTTTCCAAGAAGCAAATAAGGGGACTTTACTATTAGACGAAATCGGAGAATTGCCTCTCTCGCTACAGTCAAATTTACTTATTCCGATTGAAGAGAAAATCGTTCGCAAGGTAGGTTCTTCGCAAAATGAAGAAGTTGATATACGCTTTATATCCGCAACAGATAAAGATTTAATTGTTTCTATGAAAGAATCACGCTTTCGCGAGCAATTATATCACAGATTAAGGGAATGCGAAATTCGCTTGCCATCGCTCGCAGAACGAAGAGAAGATATACCAGATATTGTGGCGCACTACTGCCAAGAAAATAACAATAAGTTCAAGGAACTGAAATACTTCGCAGATGACGCAATGTCGTATTTATATGAACAGAGCTGGAAAGGCAACGTAAGAGAACTTGCAAGTGTGGTTAGAGTTGTGCTGCAAACTTCTACTAAAGAAAGAGTAGAGGCAGACGACATCAAAAAAGCGTTAGGCACGACGCTTAGTGTGCGGGCAGTCTCGTCAATGCCAACATCTATCTCTGATGACAATGAAACGCTTAAAGAAAAATTGGCAGAAGTGGATAAAATGGAAATAGAAGCTACTTTGCAAAAATACAATGGAAATGTGAGTAGATCTGCCGCTGCTCTTAAGGTAAGCCGAGAGACTCTGCATAACAAAATTCGGCGCTACAGCATTGACGTAGCAGTATTTAGGAAAAAAGCTAGCGTATAGCAATTTAGCCCAAAATTCAACCCGAATAATGCAATAGAAACTTTGACCTCACGAGCAAGAATAGATGGGGGTTGTCTCATAAGGTTCCCGATACATTATTTGGAATTATTTTAATCCCGAAAGGATTTGATGTTTGTAGAAAATAAGATTGCATAATATAATTCGACTCCTACGGAGTCGTATAAATCACCATTTCTTCACTACTACAAACATTTGAACCCTTCGGGTTCGTTACAATTTGGCTTTAAGATGTCCTACACCTCGAAGGTGTAGGACATCTGGAAAAACAGCTAATAGACAATTTCTAATGAAATATTTACATTCAAAAATTTATGAACTAAGCAAAAACTAATATCTATTCTTATTCTGAATTTCTTTGATTTTTAGCTTGATTTTTTGTGTCTCGCCTTTTTTTATCTTTACATTGATTGAGGCATTGCCATTGCTATGAATTTTATAAGTATGCGAACATTCTAATATTTGCATATTATTTTCTATACGCTTGAATAGCGATATATCAGCATCGTCTTGCTTGCCGTTCTCAATCGCAAATTCAATAGTCTTAACAACGCTGTCTTCAAGGTAATCAATATTTGTAATTTCCTCTTTTGCAATTATGTTATACGCATCGCCAGTAATAATTTCGCCCGTTTGGTTGATTGGAATATCAATACCTTTGCTGTCGCCTATGAATATGCTCGATTCTTGATTGCCTTTGTTCACTCTAAACACGCCCAATGGCAGCAGCATCCCCAGCCCATTTTCCTTTTTATTCTCTAATAAATACACAGACTTAACAGGCATATTCTGCTTACCATTTAAATAGCTATTGCTATAAATATATAGCTTTTTCTTGATTTTAATATTATCGGCAGAGAAAAACCTAATTTGCTTTTCTTCATTGCTTAAAAGTGAGAGTTTCTGCGGTATTGAATACTCGAACACATCGGAGTAATCCCGACTTTCGTACGCTTCTGCCCCGCCTTCGTTACTGTATAAAGCTCTCGCGTAGAGTGATTTTGGAGCAGCATCATAGCCCGCGCCTTGCGAATCTGTATTACGTTCGACATTTCCAAAGATTAAGCTAACGTCAGCATCTTTAAAGTCAGTCCCAGTGCTATTTTTCACATAAAAGAAAGCATCAAGCGAAGCCTTTTTCTCGTCATCAGATACTGTTAAAAAGTAATTTGTTTGCCAAGAAATTCCATCTGTTTGGTAGCTTAAATTTAGCTTTTGCTTGCCCGATTTATCTGGAGAAATAAGGAAATTTAGCATAGGCGACATAGATATACCTTCGGGAACTTTTTCTAGTTTAACGCTGTATGTAGATTGGTTATAATTGCCATCAATTGGCAAAGAAATCAAGCTATTATCCGTCCCGAGCAACGCAATTTGTTTATCTGTCGCGGCGAGCAATTTCCCCGAATATTCTGCTCCGCTAATCTGATTCTTAACGGTTATATTGCTCCCGATGGATTTCAGCAATAGGCTAAAATGGTCACTAAAGTCGTAACTAAAACTTTGCTCCAGCACCTTGCCAGCAAATTTTAGCCGTACAGTTTCTGGATTAAGATATATAGGCAAATTATCCACTTTAAAAATCTGACTGCCAGAGGTTAAGTCTGCATTCAGCTTTTCGTTAATTACACCAAAATTTTGATTATAAATAGTGAGTTTTGCACCAACCCGCTCATTGCTTTGCGCAAACGCGAAACTTGCTGCAAAAATCATAACAACAAGGTATCTCATAAATTTTCTCAAGATAGGTTAAACAAAAGATGAGTTTTTTATAATGGGATATTAAGTATTTTAAATTGGGCTATGGAGCAATCCCCATAGCCCAATTGGATTTATAGAATTACTGTTTCCTCGTTCATGCTTTCTAAAATGCGGATTGCTTCGGCAAGCCATTGCCCTGCAAGCATTCCGTCTATAACGCGATGGTCGTAAGTAATTGATACATAAACCATATCGCGAACAACCACTAAATACTCTCCATCTACTTCTTTAACTACGGGGCGTTTTTTAATAGCGCCAATACCCATAATCGCGGCTTGTGGCTGGTTAATGACAGGCGTGTTTGTGATAGTAAATGTTCCGCCTTGAATTTCATCTGGCAGCAGTTTTTTAGCTCTTGCGCGAGAGGAAAGGTCAGTGATAGCTTTTTGCAAGCCGCTCAGATTTAGCGAATCCGAATTTTTGATTACTGGCACAATCAAATTACCATCGTCAAGCGCAGTCGCAAAGCTTAAATTAATTTTCTTATGGCGAATAATATTTTTGCCATCAACGCTAACATTGACCATTGGGAACTTTTTGATAGCGGAAATCGCCGCTTCAGCAAAGAATGGAGTAAAGGTTAGCTTCAGCCCTTCTCGCTTTAGATAGCCATCTTTAAGTTTATTTCTCAGCTTGACAATCGCCGTAACGTCTGCTTCGCCAACGCTTGTAACGTGTGCAGATGTATGTTTAGAATAAACCATGTGTTCAGAAATTAGCTGGCGCACTCTATCCATTGGTATAATTTCCACGTCGTCATTGCTCGAAATTACCGCTGCAGCTGGCTTAACGGCTGGAGCAGTAGGCGGTGCTGGAACTATGGATTTCGATGCTTCAGGAGCGGCAGCGATTGGAGCAGGCTGCGGTGCTGGCGCTGGTACTGGAGCTGTGCCACGACTCGATATATAAGCAAGCAAATCTTCTTTGGTTAATCTATTCTCGGCTCCGCTGCCCTGCAACGACATTAACTCTTCGAGCGATACATTATTTTGCTTTGCAATTTCCCTAACAAGTGGCGAGAAAAACTTATCTTCCACCCTTGCTGGTATATCGTAAGTTTTGCCAACAACTGGCGCTGAAGCTGTTACGGAAACTGCGGCTGGAGCAACGGCAGGCGTAGCAGTCGGAGCTGGCGCGGAAGCTGTAGGTTGTGGCGCAGCAGCAGAAGTGGAAATCTGGGCGATAACGGCGCCGACTTCGACAGTTGTGCCTTCGGGAACGAGTATTTTCGCCAAAATTCCGCCGACAGGCGAAGGAACTTCGGTATCTACTTTATCGGTAGATATTTCAAGTATCATCTCATCACGTTCTACTTTCTCACCTTCTTTTTTGAACCATTTTATTATTGTTCCTTCTTGAAGAGACTCGCCCATCTTCGGCATCACGACATCTACCAATGAGCCACCCGGCTGTGCTGCTTGCTGCGGCGCTGGGGCTTCCTCTTGAGCTGGCGCAGCTGGTGCTGGAGTGGCAACTGGTGCAGCGGCTGCAGGTTGCTCAACTGCGGCGCTTGCATCTGTCTCAATATATGCTATCACGGCGCCGACTTCGACAGTCGTGCCTTCGGGAACGAGTATTTTCGATAAAATTCCGCCGATAGGCGAAGGAACTTCGGTATCTACTTTATCAGTAGATATTTCAAGTATCATCTCGTCGCGTTCCACTTTCTCACCTTCTTTTTTGAACCATTTTATTATTGTTCCTTCTTGAAGAGACTCGCCCATCTTCGGCATTACAACTTCAACTTTCATAAAAAACCCTTTGAATATTTTTACTATATCTAAAAATTAATGTTCTCGGTATTCGTTAGAAAGATAGACGATTGACTTTAGAATTAATTTAAGGTTAGGCTAAAAATAAATATTTGCGTCAATTTTCGATAGGCAATTGCACATTTATTTGGCTAAATATTTGCTATGAAAATAATGTATTTGGAAATGTTTAATTTTTAAGTTATATTTGAAATATGAAAAAAGCAATTTCCATATTTTTGTTCTGCGTGCTTGCTGTATCAGTAGTGTGGGCTGCTGATAATTTGCTTTTGTCATTCACGGCTAATGCAGGCGCCAACTCCATCACTCTCGAATGGCGAACCTCCGATGAAAGCGGATTAACAAGATTTGAAGTAGAGCGAGCGAACAAAAACTCATCTTATTTAAAGATTGCCGACGAACAAGCCAAAGGCTATTCATCTACATATAAGTTTATCGATTCAGATATACTTATGAAGCCAGCGGGCAACCCCGATAAATTTCAAGACGCTCCTCAAAGCAAGAACAACTACAGCTATCGCCTCAAAGCAGTTTACTCAAATGGAAGCGTTTCATACAGCGATGAAGTTGAAGTTAGTCGCACAATCAACAGCGTGCGCCGCACTTGGGGAATGATTAAGGAAATGTTTAGGTAGTTGGCACATATCTACCTGCAAATGCTCAAATATTGCTCTTTTATTTTCAGCAATTTTTATTTCAAATAATTCAAATAATGCAATAGAAACTTTTCTATTGCATATTAGCTGTTTTCCCAGATGCCCTACACCTTCGAGGTGTAGGACATCTTAAAGCCTAACCTTTCCTTCCTGATACGCAGTCTGAAAGAGTTCCTAATGAATTATTTGATATAAAATAAAGCCCGCATTAAACTTGCGGGCTATATATTTCTCATCTGTAAATATCAGCTATTCTCCTACGCCACTTTAGAAATTAACTGCTTCGCCGTAAGCAGCAGCAGCAGCCTCCATAATGGCTTCGCTTAAAGTTGGATGAGCATGAATTGTCTTAAAGATTGATTTCCCTGTTGCGCCAATGCTACGAGCAAGAGCAACTTCTCCAATCATTTCCGTAACATCTGGACCTATCAAGTGCGCCCCTAATACTTCGCCATATTTCGCATCAAATATCATTTTAACAAAGCCTCGAGCCTCGCCAATGCCGTGAGCTTTGCCGCTCGCTGTAAATGGGAATTTGCCTACTTTAATTTCATAGCCCATTTCCTTTGCCTTAGCTTCGGTTAATCCAACGCTTGCAACTTGCGGCTGGCAATATGTGCAGCCCGGTATATTAGAGTAATCCACG
>JAKIZN010000110.1 GCA_022708005.1 Bacteroidota bacterium
GCAATCACAATGCCTTTATATCCATTATCTATAAGCGAATCAATTATATCCGGCTTCATATTCGGATAATGATAAACGATGGTTACCCTATCATCAAAATATGGCAACAGTTTAATTTCCTTATCAGTTCGGCGTCGGCTATAATCCGTTCGCAATGGCTTAATAGAATTTTTATCTACCATTGCAATTGGAATATCGCCAATAGTGCGAAAAGTCGAGCGATAGCTTGAGTGCATCTTGCGAACCCTCGTCCCTCGGTGCAACAAAGCATATTCATCAGAAGTTGGACCAAACATGCACACCATAATTTCTGCAATATCGCTTTCTGCGGCAGTTTTTACCCCGTGAATAAGATTAAGGGCGGCATCGGAAGATGGTCTATCCGACGAGCGCTGCGAGCCGACCATTACTATCGGCACGGGCGAATTTTGTAGCATAAAAGATAGCGCTGCTGCGGTGTGGTGCATAGTGTCCGTGCCGTGTCCTATAACTACCCCATGAACCCCGCGTGCAATTTCCTTTGCGATAGCATTAGCGATACCTATCCAATGCTCTGGACCCATATTTTCGCTAAAAACGCTGTATAATTTTTCTGTCTCTAAATTGCAATAATCTGCAAGTTCTGGCACAGAGCCGTATAATTCGCCCGGAGAGAAAGCTGGAATTACTGCTCCAGTGCGGTAATCCAAGCGGCTGGCAATCGTTCCGCCTGTGCCAAACAGCTTAACTCGCGGGAATTTAGGATTAAACGGGAACTCTTTTTCTGGCACTTTGTAATTAATTATATTCCTGCCCTGAACAGTGATATTAGTGATTTTATTAATATTAATGCCTATATTATAGCCCGTCCGCAGTTTCAAAACTATATGCAAATCATCAGCTTTTTCTGCTCGCGGGAGTATTATGCCGTTAAATACGCTTTCGGTTGTTTCAATTACAACGTCGCTCCAAATCAAGGCTTCAAACTTTTTTAGAACTTCGAGCGCCCTATCGCGATAACCTTTAAAATCTTCATTTGTTGCCATTACTTTTGCTCCTTCTCAAAATAATTTGATACGGCTTTTGATGCGACTCTGCCGTCCACTCTGCCTCTAAGCTTATTCATAACTTGCCCCACAACTAACTTTTGCATATTTTGGCTGTTCCGCAGTTTTATATGTTCTACTTTACTTGCGGCTTGCCTTACTTCGCAATTTAACTCTGCCTCAGTGCAAACGTCAAGAAGTATTGATTTATCAAATTTATAAGTTTCCAGTGCTTTTTCCAAAGCGTGATATATGCCATCTTTTGGGAGAAGTCCGCTTGAATAATAATCGAATAAAGCAAAAAATAGCTCTTCCGACAGAAAATCCAATTCATAATCGAACTTTTTCAATCTTTTTGGATAATTAATTATCGCGATAGCTGCTAATTTTGGCTCGATATTCTTTTCTTTGACAAGAATTTTAAACGTGTTTGTAAATTTCGATATTGCCAAATCTTTGATTATATCAGCTGGAACGCCGATCGTCGCATACCACTTTTCTCTATCCCAGAAATATTCGGGCAAATTTGATTTGATACGCAATTTGCGGTCTTCTGCAACACACCGCGGTGGCAAATCTGTATCTGGATACATTCTTTCAGGTCCGGGCAAAATTCTTTCAAATCCATTTGTGCCATCGTATAAGGCTTGTCGTGTCTCAGACGGCACACCGATTGTCGCCTCTTTTGCACGAATTATAATTTCCTTCGCACCAGTATCCGAATCTACAGCATTGCCCCAAACAAGCACAACCGTATCATTATCAGTGGCGCCGACATTCTTCTTGACTTTCTGCCATTCATGCGAAGATAGTGTTTCGCTTGTGCTATCGGAATGCACAATATTAGGCAGAGTCGTCAAGCAAGCAATGACTCGCACTCTATCGGATATTTCACGCGAGAAATATGTATCAGTCTGCGTTTGCCAACGTAGCAGTCCTTTGAAACCTCTGAGCAAGACGCACTTCACTTGTTTGCCTTCGCCGATAGCCGTATGTATAGGCTGATAGCGTGTCTTTGTAAGCAATTTTGTTACTTCCGAATAACTTGCCGAAAAAGTGTCTTCGCTTATACCTCTTGCGTGCAACTCATCTCGCAGACGCAGCAAATTCCATTGACGCATAGCTTCGTTATATGTAAGCAGTGGAATTAGCGGTATGCGAGGCACGCCCTTTATTTCAATTCGAGTGCCTCCTTTGATGCTTACGTTAACGTCTTGGCGAGCCGCACCAATTCCCGTTCGCATTTTTCCAGTGGTTCTTACTAATCTGCGAAGTATTTCATTAACTTCAGCAACTTCTTGCGGCGTCTTCATTTCTGGATGAGTTACAATCTCTATCAGCGGCGTGCCGAGCCTATCGGTCAAATATACTCGCCTATGCCCAACATCGCTCTGCTCGCGGCAAGAATCTTCCTCGATTGACATCTGAATTATGTTGATTTTCCTATCTTTATATGGTATATGCCCCCCAACACTTGTGATAGCAGTCCTTTGGAAGCCAGTGGGAATGCTGCCGTCAAGATATTGCTTTCTTGCGATGTGTATTTCATCGACAAGATTTGCGTTCAGCAGCAAACCAACTTCGAGAGCAATATCGAGCGCTTGTTCGTTAATTTCAAATGGTGGCGTATCGTCCATTTCGTAAGTGCAGACGGTGTCATAATGTATTCGGTATATAATGTCTTTTTTAGTTTTAAATTCCATCAAGGCAGTGCCGTCATACTCTCCAAGCTCGGAAAGGGTTGGACGCATGTGCCGAAGGATTTCTGCATGATATTCATGATTGTTGTATTTGCCTGCAGGGCAGCGGCAAAATAGTTTCTTTTCCGTGAATACTTGTTGGTGAATTTCCAAGCCAGCCATAAAGCCGATTTCAGCGTAATCATCAATTGTCATTTCATCAAACGGCTTGAACTTAAATTTTGACATTACAAATTCCGATTAATTTCTTGTTAAACCTATCATTGCAAATTAATTATTATTTTGATACTTTCAAAACTTTTAAACGCTATAATAGCTAATTGTCGGACAAAAGCTGAACTTAATGAGAATAGTTGTTTGGATAGAATGATAAAGCGAAATAATACAAGAAAAATACTCTATACAATAGCCATATATTTAAATCTATGTTTTCCAGATGGGGCTGTCTCATAAGTACTATTGAAATTTTTTTAGAAAAAAATGACCTTCATAAATCGCCTACATTGAACTTTTTTTAGTAAAGCCATCATTTTGGATGGTTCGTTTTTATCAATTTTAGACGATTTTTACCCTTATGAGACAGCCCCATCTATTTTGACAGTCAGAATCAGGATTTTCTGGATTACATGATTATCATGATAAGAAGTAAGAAATTGAACAGCAGGCAAAATAATCTTGTTAATCCTTTAATCCTGAGAATCGTGATTCAGACAAAAAGACAAGGGGGCATGCCCCCCCCTTGCCTAAAGACATAGTCAGATAGAGTTTCTAATGCATTATTCGGGTTTAAAAGCTTTAATTAGAGTATTCGCGATTATTGGCACAGATTCGTATATGCAAGTTTCCTTTTTGAAAATGTCCCTTACTTGATGATCAACGTTTGGTAGCTTTGTTACAACATCATAAATGTAAGCGTTAATTAGAAAGCGTTTTGCTTGGACTTTAAAGTTGCCTGTAATGACATACTCAACGTTTAATTTCTCGACTGCAAGCCAAAGGTCTGACGCATATTGCGGATTTGCTGGGTCTAAATTCATCTCGGCGAGAACCGACTCGACTGAATCCATTGGTACAATTTGAATTAGCTTTTCTTCTGGATCGACTACCTGAAGCTCTTGAGCTAAGGAATCTTGCAAATTATAGCACCAAATATTAAATTTAGCGTCCCCGTGCATATTAGTAAAAGGCAAAACAGCTACTCGAACCTGTGCATTTAGCGAACCTGAAAACAAAATAGCCAACAACATTATAGAGAGAAAATGTTTCATTGCTATTACCTCATCGATAACAATTTATTTATTGTGAAATTAACAAATTCTTTTCAAAAAACAAAACATTTATGAAAAAAATTAATAATTTTGTCATTTTGTTATCAAATACGATAAAACAATTTACCTCTACTAACTAAATTTTTCTAATTTTATATTTTCCACTTTTCTTCAATAGCTCGATAATACCTCGCTTTCCAACGAAATGCGCCGCACCAACTACGACAAAGTGAATTTTTCCAGTCGAATGCAACTGCTCTATCTTTTTAGCCATCTTTTCATTTCTTTCGTAAATCAGTCGTTCGCTTATAATATCGGCAACTGCCCCCTTATCTGGCAACGAAACGCTTAAGATTAAGTCTTCTATTTTCTTTTCGTCGCCACTGAGAAATGCCTCAAAAACATTGTCCGCTGTGGTCGAATCCTGCTGGTCTTCTGCAAGCAAATAGTGCATCACATCACTGTTTAAGCTATCTGGCAATTTATCAAAAACATCAATTTGGTCAATTACAGACTCAAGCTGATCTATCGGCATATCTTGCTCCATTGCCTTATCCAAAAAATATTTTTCGATACCATAATTTGCTGAAAAACCTGCATCTTGGAACGACAGAGCCGAAACAAGCATTGCCGCAAACCAAGGCTTGAATAAATTATAAACTGGCTCCGGTATATCCATTACCTCAAGTTTACTTTGCAAGAAAAGATAATCTTTTTCGCTTATCTCGGTTTTCAACGTTCTGCCGTCAGTGAAAACTGCTCTATGAGCCAAATATTGCGGGTCGGCGTCGTTTAAATTAACTTCCAACACCAACACTTCCGATTTATCGAATGCATCTGTTATCACCTTTGGCAGCGGATACATTTCTTCTGAACCCATGTGGATTGAGCCGAGCATATAAGTTAAATTTCCGTCGTCGCTCTCCATCTTCCAGAATAAAAATTTATTTTCTGCAGATAGAGTTTGCGCCGAGAGCACTAAAAAAATTACCCAAAATGGCAGCTTTGCTATGCTTTTAGCATAAAATTGCTTAATCATATTATTTTACTCCGAGTTACATTTTCAATAGTTTCTTCGAGCATTTCGCGAATGCCACTGAATATGGGGTCGTCGTGCCCCGGATAAACTGCATTAATTTTCAATCTATATAATCGCTGCAATACATTGAGGTATTCTTGGGAGTAAGTCCCGCCCGGCGTTTTGATGGATAGCTGGGTATCGCCAGAAAATAGAGCGGCTTCGTCGGGAACATAAATGCAAATAGAATCATTGGAATGCCCGGGCGTATGCAGTATTTGGGCATCTCTATCGCCAACTTTTATCCATTTCCCGTCTTTCGCTTTATCAGTTACTCCTTGTATCATAGAATAAGCTATTACCGTCGGAGCAAACTCGGCTATCACCTTAGAAAGCCCGCCCGAGTGGTCAAAATGCTCATGAGTGAGAACCACTTGCTCTACCCGCCGTTTGCCAACTCCAGTTGACATAGTGGAAAGCTCTTCAAGTATAAATCCATCGGTGCCGACGTCTATCAGCGTATTTACGTCGTTTATAGCATTCCAATCGCCACGCACAAGATATACGTTGCAAGAATAAACGTTAGGATTTTTTTTGAATAGAGTAACTTTCATAAATTAATCGATTTTCCTATAAACGTTTGCGTCGGCACAAAGCTTTTCAAATAAATGGCTGCACTCTTCGGGCATAGCCTGCGTTTGCTCTGTCGTTAATATCCCATTTTTAGCAAGTACGGAGTGGAACATTTTTATTACGTCGATTCTTTCCTTTGGCTGAAAATGTAGCAAAACATTTTTGCAAATGACCGCATTAAAATTAGTGTCAATCGGCTTTAAAGTTAGCAAGTCATGCTGCACAAAATTTACGCTATTTCTTATAATATCATTAATTCTATACATTTTATTGCCTTCCACTTGATGAAAATATCGCTCCAGAATATTCTCTGGCATACGCGACAAATCCGATAGCGGATAAGTGCCTTCGTTTACTATTTCCTTGAAATTACTTGTTTCGTCAATGTCCGAAGCAGTGATAGACACCTTTCTGAACCTATCATGCCCGATTGCCTCTGCAAGAATTATCGCAAAGGTATACGGCTCGGGACCCATAGCGCAGCCCGCATCCCACACTTTTATTTTGTTAAAACCTTCGGTGGCTGTAGCAAGGTGGTTAGTCATTTGCTCCAGCG
>JAKIZN010000111.1 GCA_022708005.1 Bacteroidota bacterium
CGATATTTAGTGCCTGCAACTATTGCAGACAAATCAAGCGTTATTATTCGCTTATCGAACAAAGCACGTGAAACTTTTCGCTGCACTATTCTCAAAGCCAAGCCTTCGACTATTGCAGTCTTGCCGACGCCGGGCTCGCCTATCAGCACTGGGTTATTCTTCTTGCGACGCGACAGAACTTGCGACACTCGCTCTATCTCAGAAAATCTGCCAATAACAGGATCTAACTTATTTTCCATCGCAAGTTTAGTTAAATCTCGCCCAAAGTTGTCTAACACTGGGGTTTTGACCTTTTCTTTAGCCTTTCCGCCCGCTTGAGGCTGAGCTTGCTTAGCCGAGTAAGTTGAAACAACCCGAAATGAGCCACCCGATAAATAGCTATCTAATTCTTTTCTTGCGGAGTCATAAGATACAGCGTACTGCGCGAGCACTTGCGCTGCGATATTTTCTTCGTCGCGCAATAGCGAAAGCAGCAGATGCTCTGTGCCGATAATATCAGATTTATATAGCCTTGCTTCGAGCAGCGTAATTTTCAGCACTTTTTCTGCCTGCTTTGTAAGCGGGATATTGCCGATAGTCAGAGTGGAACTGCCCGAGCGAACGGTATCTTCTATCGTTTTTTTCAGTTTGAATAAATCGACATTGAGACTTTTCATTATCTTGACGGCTATTCCGTCGCCTTCGCGAATAATGCCGAGCAATAAATGCTCTGTGCCAATATAATCGTGCCCTAACCTTATCGCTTCTTCGCGGCTGAGCCGTATTACTTCATTTACTCTATTTGAAAAATTTGCTTCCATTATTTTTTCCTTTATATTTCAATGTTAATCATAAAGATTGAGTTTAGCAATCCTTGCAAAGTGAAAGACGAAATATAATTATGATTATTACGATGTTAGATGTAAAACTACAAATTACGGTTAAATTTTATTCATTATAAAGACTGCTTTTAGCGAAGAAAGTTGTATGCTTTTTGCTTTCCAATTTTTTAATTTCACTAAAAATTTGTATTTTGAAAACTTTAAAAATAGTTTCTTGGAAAGAATATTGGCATTTGTAACAAAATCATTGACAAATGAAATTAAATGATATAATCAAACCTGTAAGCAAGGAGCTTTTGGAATTCAACAAGTACTTTAAATCTACGTTGAAGACCGACGTTGCGCTGCTTAATTTAATAATTCGCTATCTTACTCGCAAGCAGGGCAAGCAAGTGAGACCCGCGTTAGTATTCCTATCTGCTATGCTTTGTGGCAACTTAAACAGCAGAGTTTATGTGGGCGCCGCACTTGTCGAATTATTACATACGGCTACTCTAATCCATGACGATGTTGTCGACGAAGCGGACGAAAGGCGCGGCATAGCTTCTATTAACAAGCAATGGAATAATAAAATTGCAGTATTAGTCGGCGATTTCTTGCTTTCTAAAGGTTTGCTTTCGGCAATAGACGGCGATGAGTTTGCTTTTTTAAAAATTTCGTCTCGGGCTGTAAGACTTATGAGCGAAGGCGAGTTGCTTTCAATCGAAAAAAGTAAGACTTTGAGAGTAAGCGAAGAAGATTATTTCAAGATAATCAAGGGCAAAACGGCATCGCTGCTTTCGTCTTGCTGTGAAATAGGAGCCTATGCGGCAAGCGATGATACATCACATCACGAAGCAATGCGAAATTACGGAGAATACGTAGGAATAGCCTTCCAAATACGAGATGATATTTTTGACTTTACAGCTTCCAGATTTGACATCGGCAAGCCAGTTGGCAACGACTTGAAAGAAAAGAAAATTACACTACCGCTGGTTTATGCTATGAATAAAAAAACTCCAGACGAAGCAAAAGCTATTATAAAGACCATAAAAAAGGGAAACCTGAAATCGGATAAGATTAAAGATATTATCAAAATGACTATTGCCGAAGGCGGGATTGACTATTCAAATGATGTAGCTATGAGCTATGTAAGCAAAGCAAAGCAGCAGCTCGATATATTCCCAGATTCGGAAGCTAAGCAATCTTTAATGGATTTTGCAGATTACGTTCTACTAAGAGATAATTAACGTGTCCAATGTAAGCCCCATATTTGCACTCGATGCCGAAGAAATGTTCTTAGCTGGCAATAAAGACGAAGCTATAGAACTTTGCGAGGCAGGCGTATCCGAATACCCTGAGTACTTGGCGGGCTATTTGTTGCTTATTCGGCTTTTGCTTGATGCTAATCATATTGATAGGGCAAAAAGCTATGCAAAAACCGCTCTTTCGCTGTTTTCAAATAATAAAATTATCGAAAAATATAGTGTTCAAATAGAAGATATCTTGTTCATCGAGCCGGAGGCATCAGATATTTCAATCAATCCCGACGACATTTCCGATGAAGAGATTCCGTCCTTTGAAGAATTAGAAGGATTTTCAGATAGCGATGATAGTATAGAATCACAGCCACTTATATCATTTGCTCCCGATGAATTAGGAGATGAATCAGATGCGACTGCAGAGCAATTATCCATTCCAGCTCCAACCCAAAAATTGCGTAAGGGATTTATGAGGCTTTTAGCCAATCGCAGAACGACTCACAACGAGGATTATAGTATTAAGGCAAGCGATAGAGAAATAATATCAGGGCTTTTCGATTATCCATTTTATGACTTGGATCCGCACATCGAGTCTGATGAACTTGAATTTGTTTCAAGCTATGATTTAAACGCGGCTATTTCTAAATATGAAAAGAAAAAGGTTAGCCATGATGCTTTCGCAGAGCTGGCAGACAAAATAAAGTTTATAAAAATACAGCCGTCAGAGCAAGAACATTTGCCCGAAGAACTCCCCGAAGAGTGCGGAGCAGAAGAGTTTGCCGCGCCTAACACAGAAACAATGGCAAGCATTTTCATTGCTCAGGGCGCCTACTCCAAAGCAATCGATATTTACAAAGAGCTATCCGCTGCCAATCCAGAGAAATCCAGCTTTTACGAGCAAAAAATCATTGAATTAGAAGAAAAAGTTATCAGCACTCTAAAATAAATCATTAATTAATATACTGTTAAATTATTTTAACTTATTTTAACTTATTAATATAGTACAAGAAATTCCGTCTATTGCGTGGTAATATGGAATTATATAAAAAACTAAACGGAGTTTCTTATGAAATTTAAATTATTTTTACGCATGTTTATTTTGCTGGCAGTTAGCTTGCCTGCGATGTCTCAAACTAAAAGTATATCGGCTGGCGTTGGCTTAGGGCTGAACTATCCCATAAACGAATCTATTAAAAGCGAGCGAGGCATAGGACCGCTATTCTCAGTTTACGGGCTGTATAATAACGGCATTGCTAACGGCTTTACTCCAGAGCTATCCCTATCGTATTTTACAAATGGTACAACAGAAACAGGCGGACATTCGCAATACAACACATCATACTTTCAATTTGATTTAAGGCTACGCTATAGCTTTTTGGAAGAAAATAAGTTTAATCCTTATGCCTTTGCAGGTGTGGGCGCCGCAATGTTCAATATCGAGGACATTCCGTACAATAAAGATTATGACAAAGACAACGGCACTGGGGTAGTGATTCCAGTTGGTGTTGGCACAACTTATAGGTTCAATGATAGAATTTCTTTGGACTTCAACGTTGGGCTTAATCTTTCCACTACTGATGACTTCAATCCGGTATATGACGACATAAATGACGCAAACTGGTTTGCTAAATTAGGCGTTCATTTCAACCTATTTAACTTTGAAAAAGATAGCGATGGCGACGGCTTGAGCGATAAAGAAGAATTAGCACTCGGCACTGATCCTAATAATCCAGATACAGACGGCGATGGCTTAAAAGACGGAGAAGAAGTGAAGAAATATAAGACTGACCCATTGAATCCAGATACAGATGGCGGCGGAGTGCCAGACGGAGTTGAAGTGGCTAATGGCACTGATCCGCTCGACGCAGATGATGATATTTTAAATATTGGCAGAGGCGAAAAATTAGTTCTAAAAGGAATCGAATTTGAAACAGGTAAAGACATTATAACAAAGAGATCAGAGCGAATTTTAGACTTTGCGTTGAAAGCATTGCAAAAAGGCGTCGATACAGAATTTGAAATTGTTGGGCATACCGACGATACCGGCAGCAGAGAAACCAATATGAATTTATCATTGGATAGAGCAAATGCTGTGAAAAAATGGCTCGTAGATCGCGGCATTAGCGAATCAAGACTAACCACTCGCGGCGCAGGACCGGACGAACCGCTTGTTCCTAATACCAGCGATGCAAATAGGCAAAGAAATAGAAGAGTTGAGTTTATTCGTACAAAGTAAAACTGCAACCTTCGCTTGTATAGCAAAAAGTGGCTGCCTCAAAATCAGGTAGCCACTTTTTTTATCTCAAATAATGCATTAGGAACCCTAACTGAATGTGTATCTGTAAGGAAATATTTGAGTTTAACCCAAAGAAACTCTATCTGATTGCGTATCTGTAAGGAAAAGTTAGGCTTTAAGATGTCCTACACCTCGAAGGTGTAGGACATCTGGGGAACAGCGGATAGACAATGGAAAAGTTTCTATTGAATTATTTGAGTTTATAGATTTTTCCAATAAATTAATTAGTCTTCTTCCCGCCACTGCGAAACGTAAGATGCGTATTTATTGCATACGGCAACGGCTGTTTCGTAATTATCAGCTTCGCCATAGATGCTGAAAACGGGTCTTTCTTTTGAAGGCAGCAGTAAGACAGCCGTGCCGTTGTCGAATATTTTAACGCCTTCGACAAGCTGCCTATTCATATTTTCGCTGTGCTCCATAGCCTTTCGCATAACTGTGCCTTTGGAGTTCCATGGGACATCAACTTCCTTGTGGCTTGTGTATCTTACGGGCAGGGTCTCGTCGATAGTTGATACTTTAGAATTGCACGAAGCCAGCATTTCGAGTATTTTGCCGAGCGAGAACATACCATCGGAAGCAAAAAGGAAGTCGCTGAAGATAAATCCACCCCAAACGCCACCCACAAAAAGCACTTCATGATCGGTAGTTGCATCCATCATCGCAGAATGCGAGTTATTGATTCTTACGACTTCAACATCGTATTCCGAAGCTATCATTTCTATTTCCTGCGATGCGACTATAGAAACGGCGATTTTATAAGGCTCGCGATGTTTATTTGTTTCTAAAAATAGCTTAGTTACAATAGAGAGCAATCGCATAGGGTGCAGCCAAGTTCCTCGCTCGTCAATCAGCGAGATTTTTTCGGCGCCAGATTCTATTCTAAAGCCTAATTCATAGCCAAGCGAACGCATAATCTTGCCAGTCTCGTCTGCGCCGCTGGCTTGCGACAACGGATCGGGATGAAACTGCGTTGCGTCTACGTAATTATGCAAAGAAATCACATCAGCCCGGAGTTTGCCCAATATGCTTGGCAATATAGTCGAAGCAAGTCCATAAGAATAATCAACAAGTAATTTAAATTTTCTATCGCGTATTAAATCTAAATTTAGCAAATTCAAAAATCGACTGACATAAATCTCATTTGTGCGCTCGGGATAATGCAGCCTGCCAACTTGGCTATAATGCACGCGTTTAATGTCTTCTCCAAAGAAAAATCGCTCGATTTTTTTAGCCATGTTAATTGGAATATCTCTGCCATCTTTATTGAAAATAATTATATCCGTTGTGTCCGGATTTCTTGGGGAGCGTCGGATATGAAGCCCTAAGTCGTATCTGCCTGTTCGCAGTTCTTGGCGTGTTTGCGGTATAGATATTACTTGCAAATCGTTGGTATTCACTCCGACTGACGCAAGCCCCGCTGTGATAGCTCGTTTCATAACTCTTGAGACAGCGTCGGGATCTCGCGAAGCTAATACGGTCGATTTATTGCCTAACGCCAAGCCTAAGGCTGCGCCGAGTTTTGCGCCAAAATCAGGATTTATTTCGATATTCGATATACCGGTAACCCTTGCGTCAGTAAATATTTCTCTTAGCCACTTTTCTTCTTGAATAAGCGAGAACGAAAGGGTTGAGCCTTCTTCGACGTGCTTATTGGGCCATAATTTAATATTAGACCTAAGGCTCGCATCGTCGCCTATATAGCAATTATTAGAGATAAAGACGCTCTCGGCTATCGTAACTGAATCGCCAATTTCAACGTCGTTGCATACAACATCATCGGTCATAGTCGTAAGATTTC
>JAKIZN010000112.1 GCA_022708005.1 Bacteroidota bacterium
TACTCCGAGTGGCTTTTCGTTTGTAAGGCGATTTTTATCGAATAAAGGGCATTTGCTCGAAGGAGCAACCGATATAGTTTCTATGATAATTAAGCCAACTTCGCGAGGCGATTTCGCCGTTAAGTATGTAATCGAAAATGACATAATGAATAGGAAATTTAGCGGGTACCAAAGCGACGACACCAAAAAAGTGATATATTTAATTGGTCGCGCAGTCGAGCCAGAAATTAAACTCACAAGCAGCGAAATTGACTTCGGCAATGTGATTTATAGCGGAGATTTATACGGCGACTGCCCATCGCACAAGGATACATTAGTGCAAATTTTCAATGTCGGCAATCTACCGCTAAACATCAAAGATATACTATTAGACGACGATTCAAGATTTTCGGTATCAGATAGAGAAGCAAGCATCGACGGTAATAGCGAAAAACTTATAAAATTTACCTATCATTCAAGCTATCCAGCAGGCAATTATTCTACCATAGCAAAAATAATATCAAATTCCACTTCGCCTAAAGATACGCTCCGCATCACACTTCGAGCCGCCAGCGTGCCACCGATTTTAGCGAATTTATCAATTGGGAAAAACTTTAAAGCTAAGCCCGGCACTTCGTTTTACGTGCCGATACTGCTGACCAACGAAAGCTATAAACCAGCAATTTATTCCAAATATTACGAGTTAGATATTAATTATAACCCAACTATTTTGAAATTCGAGGGCAGAGAAACCATCGGCACAGCTTCCGAAGGCTCGCTGTCGGAAATTTCTGAGCAAGTTAGGGGCAGTCTTGCAATCAAGACTTTTGGCAATGATTTTTTACTGCCGAGCGATACGCTAATATTGTTAAGATTCAAAGCATTTTTGGGTGATAATATCGCGACGGAAATAGCAATGTCGAACCCAATTTTTGGCAGCGGAAATTGCAAAAGAGCAGTCGATACAAGAATAGAAAACGGCAAATTCACACTCGACTCCGTATGCGGTTTAAGCCTTAAAGCGCAGCCGATTGATTACTCCAAAGTATTTATTAGCAGCTTTGGACCTAATCCGACTAATGATAATGTGCATTTATCCATCAACTTCCCAAGCGACGATTTTCAAGCAATTATGGAAATATATAACTTGTATGGCATAGCATTGAAACGACAGAAAATTCGGGGACAAAAAGGCATAAATCACTTCCAATTTGACTTGAGCGACTTAATTCAAGGAGCATATTTTATAAGTATAGTCTCCGAAAGCAGTAAAATTACGCAACCAATTATTATCGAAAAATGAAAAACATCCTTATAATATCGGCACTGATTATTCTCAGTAAATTCGAGTTGTACCCACAAGGTTTCGATTGGCAGCTGTCGCCGCGTTTGCCCGCAAAATATTCGGATTTGTTTTTAGGCGTTGCATCTAATTATAATTTAACGTCAGAAAGTGGAAAGTTTGATTATTACGAAGATAATTGCAATTGCGGAAAATTTGAAAATGGCGATGGACACGGCTATTCATTCGGCGTCGCATCGGAATATTGGCTATCCGACGGGCAGACATCTTTGAGAGCAGAAGTCAAGTATTCGCTTCATTCTCCAATGTTTGCCGCAAATCAAAGTTTGCCAATAATTCTGAATAGCGGGGAGGAATCACTTATTCATTACAGAAATACGTTTGAGTCGAAATTGGAATGGGTAGCCATATCGGCAGGTGCAAAGGAAAGACTTTTGGGAACATTTTTTTACGCGGGATTGGACTTGCAATTTGCATTTCTGCTTAAGAATTTCGAGAAGCATATAGAGGAAATCACAGCTCCGTCTTATGCTCCACCGTTCCCGACAAATCCGCCGAGCTTTAAGCGACTTGTATCAGAAGGCAAAATTGAGGACGTTCGCCCGTTTAGTTTATCCACAGCATTTAGCATTGGATATGATTTAGATTTAGGCATTGGCAGCTACGTAAGCCCTTATTTTTCAATTTCCTATAACTTTACCGATATGATTAGCAAAGGCAATTGGAAAAGCTTGCAATATGGAATTGGACTAAAAGTGATGCGATGGATAAATTAAGCCTTTAGCGGCTCTTGCTTTAGATTTAGCGGTATCACGAAAATTATCTCTGTGCCTTGCCCTTCCTGCGAGCTGATTTCGAGCTTTCCTTTGTGCAATTCTGCCACTCTTTGCATTATCATTGTTCCAATGCCGCTGCCGCCGCTCTCGCTTGCAGTAGTGAAATAAGGCTTGAGAAAACGATTTCGCGTGTCCTCGTCCATGCCTTTTCCGCTGTCTTTCACGCAAAAGTAGGCATACTTATTATCTTTATAGCATTTCAAAGTAATTGAGCCGCTTTTATCGGGCAAAGCTCTGATGCCGTTTTCTACGGCATTGCGTATTGCCCTGATTAATTTAGACTTATCGCAATTTAGATTGAAATTAGTCAATTCGCTCACAAAAGATACATCTGGAAAAGCATAATCATCAAACTCAGAAATAGCTAAATTGCATATTGAAGCCGCGTCGGTAACGCTTAAATCAAGATTATCGGTTCTGCCAACAGTGATGACGTCTCGAATTCTTTGCATCAGCACGTTGACCTGATACAATATTTTCTTCTGTCGCGTCTTATTTTCTCCAGCTGTCTCTACGTCTAAATGCTCGGCGTTCAGCCTAATTGTCGATAAATTTGTTTGCATGTCGTGGGCAAGCTGCGCCCAATTAGTCAATCTTTTTCTTTCGAGCTGCTCGGTAATGTCGATGCCAGTCAGCACAACGCCTTTTGTTCCGTTGGCGAGCTTTTGAATTGGAATAATATAGCACAGCCATTCGCTTATATTTTTGTCCAACGTGAGCGATATTTTTTGCGAAATAGTTTCTTTTGAGGGCTTGTTTGCTTCATAAAAATTGTAAATAGGGATAATATCTTCATCTTTAAAATATTCCTTGAAATTTCTGTTCATAGGTATATAACTGCTCACCGAAAGAAGTTTGCCCGCTCGCTCATTTATATTGACTAATTTACCTTTGCTATCAATAATAAACAAAAATCCAGCCGACGGCACATCTGAAATGATTTTTAGCAATTTTTTATGATGGCGAAGTTTATTTGTTAATATGATTATCAGCAACAGCACAATAAATGCCGCGATTACAGCACCGTATTTGTGCATAACTGCATTGATTTGCCAATAATCATTTTTATTAAAGTTAAGGCACAAGCTATTAACTTTTGATGTTAAAATCAACTTTTCATTTACTATAAATGAATTTTCAATCGATGAAAATCGCTGCCCAATCGGTATAAAATCGGCAGAGCGAATTTGCATAGATTGATCGATTGTTACTATACCATTTTGAAATACTACAAGCAACAGCCCTTTAATTGATGACATATATAATGGTTGCACAAATTCTTTCGGCACATCGACAGATACATTTTTATCGGGCTTATCCGCTTGCGAAAAAATAACTTTATAGCTGCCATCTAAAAATTTAAGATAGCTCAAATTGCCGTTTTCGCTAATGTTGATTAGATATGGAAATGTGTCTATCCAATAATTTAGCACCACAAGATAATTTTTAGGATTAACCACATAAAGCAAAGTCTTATCATTTGCCGTCGAGCCAAATTGAAGCAACAAATTGCCGCGGGCTTGATTTATCGATATATAATCAGAAAACGGAATAACTTGCTTATGAATGCTGTTTCCTTGCTCATCGACATAGCATAATAAACAGCGGTTGTGGTTATCCACAACAAAGGTAATCAAAAATTTGTCTTCCACTTTGACAAATGAAAAGGCAATACACTCTTGCGAGAGAAGTTGTATTTTTTTTACGCCATCGCCATCAAATTCAAAGAGATACAGTAGCGAGCCAATTTGAAAGACGAGTAAATTTCCTCTGCTATCGAAATTCACATTTTGATAATTGGCTTCTGGTATCTCAGAAATAAAAATTTTGTTGATTAAAATATCATTTCTGTATATATTGATAAATAGACTATCGGATTCTGTTGCGAATAGATATAGTGAGCTTTTATCGGTATAGCCCGAAATTATTTTAGAATTTTGCAGAAAAATCCCTTTTGATATTTCGCAGCTATTAGCGTCAAATTCGCTAATTGACGCATCTTCGCCCAACAGCCCATAATTAATAAAATAATACTTATCTAACGAGTCGTTATAAAATATTTTCCCGCCGTCTAAAGGCTTGTTGATTGCGATGCTATAAGGATAAAATGCTTCGGCAATCAGCGTGCTAACCGCCGAAAGCAATAGAAACAATATAGCGGCAACCTTTTTCATATTATTCGCTAATATTTGCTAATTGGCAAACAGACATCGCAGCTACTCCTTCCGAGCGTCCCACCGCACCTATCATTTCATTAGTAGTAGCCTTAACATTAACCTTACTTGTATCTATTCCGCAAGCATTAGCAATGTTAATCTCCATTTGCTTTTTATAGTTTTTTATCTTTGGTTTTTCTAAAATTAGCGTAGCGTCAATATTAATAATTTTCAGATTTTTCTGTTCAATAGAATGGCAAACGTCCTGCAATAGTTCAATAGAATTAGCATTTTTAAACTTCGGGTCTGTATCGGGAAAATGCTCGCCTATATCACCCATAGCCGCCGCTCCCAATATTGCGTCCATTATCGAATGCAGCAAGACATCGCCATCGCTATGGGCGACCGTTCCAAAATCTGTATCAAAGCGAACTCCTCCAAGCACCAAAGATTCGCCTTTGGCAAGCCTATGAATGTCGTAGCCAATTCCAACCATACGTGCAAAGTCCTCTATTTATTATATGCTTTCAAAATACCGAGATAAAGCCAATTTGCAATAGCTTGACGATTGCTCGGCTCTATAAGTCTAATTTGGTCATTCGCGTTTTGTATGTTCCCAAGCTCAATATATACCCCTACTGGAGTAGTATTTCTCAAAGTATATAGATTCCTCGCCGAAACAGTTCCGCTATATCCTCTTCCCGGCTGGTTTTTGTCATACTTTTCTTTGATAGTTCCAAGCAAAGCCTCGCAAAATCTTTTGCCTTCATCGCTATCGGGCTGGTGGTAAAAGAAAATATCTATACGCTTATCTGTTATTCTCGAATCGACATGCGTTTCTATCAGCAAATGTTTCGAGCCTTTTTTATTATTTTTCCTATAAAGTTCATTAACTATATCTGTCCTTTGCTTCAATCGGGTTACTTGCACAGACGAGATTGAATCGCCATTTATAAGAATTTCCGAGCCGGACTTCGGCAAATATTTCTCCTCTCTTATGCCATCGCTTTCGTCTTGGACAATTATAAAAACCTCGGCGCCGCTTTCCATCAATTTTTTCGCAAGCCTTAAAGTAACATCATACGCATACTGGTGTTCGTGCAGTTCGTTTCCATCGCGGTAGCCTATAGCGCCTGGATCTGGACCGCCATGCCCTGCAATCAAGTAAAAGATATGATCTTGCAATTTGCTATCAGTTTTCTTAAAAGCTGAACTTTTATCTCCGAAAAGTGCAAGATTTCTAATCGCATTTTTTGACAAGGCATCATCTTGCTTTGCACCTGTTTTGCTGGGAGCATCGCCTTGCTTGATTTGCATCATATTTTCTATGCCAAGCTCCAAAAATGGCACCCATAAAATTTTATCAGTCCTATAATCATGCTTCTTCAACTTTTTGGAGTGCATAGAAATGTTATAATCTTGTATTTTTTTTGCTATGTTATAATCGCTAATATTAAGCGATGTTCGGATATTTACGCCGTTAAACGAAGCCACTAAAATCGGCAATTCGTACTCCTTGTGCATAAATAATCCATTTTGCGGACCTAATAAATTAGAATTTCTCTTTATGAAAAATTCCATATTACTCTGCCCCTCGAGTGAATACCTTTTAAGCAAATTAATTATAGCGTCGCCTTTGCGTGGGCTTACCTTTAAATACGAACCTACTTCAGGCGAAACGCATAGCAATTGAAAATTTATTGCAAAAAGCGAAATTATTGTTATTATTATTCTCAATTTTTTACTATATTAATTTTTGCAAATTTCATAAGACAAAAATAACACTTGTAGGCGAAAGAAAATAGAAAATGTTTATACCAACAACAAAAAGCGAGATGTTAACGCTCGGCTGGGA
>JAKIZN010000113.1 GCA_022708005.1 Bacteroidota bacterium
CTTTTAAATGCTGCGACAGCGCAGATCTGCCAATAGGCAACTCTTCAACAAGATTTCCGCTATAGCAACATGTATCCATTTCCGATAGCTTTTTCAATATATACACCCGCACTGGATGGCTCATTGCTTTCGCGAACTTCGCAAGTTCTAATACATCTTCTGGCAATACCACTTTCTTAGCCATCTATCTGCCCTTCAATCAGTTCCTTAATTTCATCTTTGGAGGGAATTATGCCATTTGCAAGCACTTTGCCATCTATCGCTATGCTTGGCAGCCTAACAATGCCGTAGCTTATCATTTCGTCAATGCAATCAACTTTGCTTATAGTCGCTTGAAAATCATTCTCGCTGACGACCTCTTTTACTAATTTTTCAAGCATCTTGCATCTTGGGCAATTTGTGCCAAAAACTTTTATGTCCATTTTTACTTGCAACTCATTTTTATCATTTCATCATTTCGCAAAAATACGAAATGATTTTCAAATAGCAAACAAAATAGCAGGAAAAAATAGATACAAGTAAGTTGTTCGCTTATGTTTACAACGCTTCACTATCCGCAATTACCTTTACTATCGCCTCATATTGAGCGACGCTTATCGCATTTGACCTAAGCAGCACATTTGCTAAAAAATTTGTTTCGAGCAAATATAAATCTTGCAAATCTTTCTCGGATTTTAAACTATCTATGTGCTTCGCAATAGTCGCAATGTCTGCCCTTGCAACAGGTCCCGTTATGGGCACTTCCGTGTTTGCATAAATTGAGCGTAGTGAGTTATCAAAAGCAGTTTTTAGTATTGCAGGCAATAATTTGCTTGGCTCTAATCCAGAAAAATTCGCAAGCTGCCGCGAGAATTCAATAATCCCTTGCATAAAATTTGCAGCAGCAACGCCAATCAAATGATACGCTGCCTTGTTTGCTAAAACTTCGCGGCTTAATTTGAATGGATTGCCTCCGAGATGAGCTATTAGCTCGCAGGCTATTTCATAGCCATCTTCGCTTGATTCTACTCCCCAAAATATGTTATCGAATATGTCATCTCGCTCTATACCAAAGGTTTGCATAGGGTGGATTGCAAATGTTTTTACGTTTGCCAAACTCAATGGCGAGAGTACCTCAACTGTTGTCGCCCCGCTGAGATGGCAGGCATATTTCGGCAATGCCGTTATGCGCGATAACTCCGCTGCCACGTCTCCGATAACGCCATCGGGAGTAGCAATAATAACGCAATCCGCAGGTGCTTTAATTTCGCTTATTGATTTATACGTCGGTATGGCGCTACCGCCCAGCCTGCCGCTTCTATCCACAGCCCAACCCAGCAAGCCTAGCGAATGCAATTTTATCGCAACCGTCTTGCCGACTTTTCCTACACCTACAATTCCATAGTTCATTTTATATCTCGTCATTACTTTCTGAAAAAAGACGTTTGAACTCCTCAAAATCTTTTCGTGAGCTATGGCTCGGCTTCTCGCTTTTTTCATAAAATTGCTTTGTGTTTGGCTTTGGGGCGTCCTGCGGAAATAGCAGTTTGATGAACGCGTCAGATTCCATAGCTTTGCATGTATTCGCTCGGGCATAGTTGTAAACTTCTCTATCGGAGCTAACGACAACTATATTTTTTTTACTATGCGAGTTATTTATAATTTCCTTAATTTTGTCGTCGGCTGTGCGGACTGCGCCAGAACTAATGAGTTTGATATTCGGATAAGGCGGATTATTAGGCATTTCTGTGCCATCGACTACTATAGTGAATTTATAAGATGGACATTTGCCAGCATATACGCAAACTTTATCACAAAAAGCCGCAATAGCTGAGCTTTTGGAAATCGAAAATTTTGACTTGAAAAAGCTGCTTTTGTTAATTACGTTTAAGCTATCAATAATATAATGTTCCATAAAATACATTGAAAATGAAAACAAAAATAATGGGGATAATCAACGTTACGCCCGATTCTTTTTCAGACGGTGGTGATAACGTAATTATTGAAAATATAGTCGAAAAGGTAGGCAATTGGCTATCGTTAGGGATAGATATAATTGATATTGGTGGGGAAAGCACTCGCCCCGGTTCGGATTTTATCAGCGAGAGCGAAGAATTATCAAGGGTATTGCCTGCAATCGAAGCAATTATTAGCAAATATCCCGATGCTTTTATTTCGATTGATACTATGAAATATAAAGTTGCAGAGCAAGCCTTGCTCGCAGGCGCTAAAATGATAAACGACATAAGCGGATTGACAGCTAATCCAGATATAGCCGAACTTGCCGCAAAGCACAACGCCGAGCTTGCTATAATGCATCTGCCAGCACCGCCGAAAGTTATGCAAGATTCGCCTAAGTATAATAATTTAATCGAAGATATTTTTGAATTTTTGCGACGGCAAATCGATTTCGCAAAGTCTCATGGAGTTAAAACTATTTATGCAGATGTCGGAATCGGGTTTGGCAAAACCTATGAAGATAATTGGGAACTATTGCGAAATATAGATCGATTTCGCAAACTCAATGTACTTCTTATGCTTGGCGTATCAAGGAAAAGATTTATTGGCGAATTTTTGAACATCAAAGAACCGAAAAATCGCGACTTTGCTACAAATATAATCCATGCTTTGCTATACGAAAAGCAAATTGAAGTAATCCGTGTGCATAACGTCGAGCGAGCAATAGAAATGCGAAAAATAGCGGAACACTTGCAAAACGTTTCGCCATATCAAACATAGCTATCACATTATTTAACAAAAACTTACTTTGCCCTACTTTTTTATGATTGTCCTATTTTGCGTATTTGCATTTATAAAAGCGCAATTAGCAGAAATAATACCGATAAAATTTTTTTTTTGCCATTATAATAGCTATCTTTGTAAATTAGAAAGAGCGAAATAAGTTAAAAGATTATTTCGATTATTTTTATAATAAAAAATTGGAGTATGAAATGAGAGTTTTAGTATCGGACGGCATCGAGAAAATCGGTTCCGACTTATTGAAAAAAGCAGGATTTGAAGTAGTTGAAACAAAACTTTCACCAGAAGAACTGCTCGTTGAAATCGAAAAATACGACGCGATTATCGTTCGTTCGGCAACTAAGGTTACCAAAGCAGTAATCGATGCTGGGAAAAATCTCAAAGCGATAGCACGCGGCGGCGTTGGCTTGGATAATATTGACGTTGCTTATGCAAAAGAAAAAGGTATCCCCGTGCTTAATACACCCGGCGCTTCCTCTATTTCCGTTGCTGAATTAGCTATTGCTCACATGTTTGCAGTATCAAGATTTATAAATTTAAGTAATACAGAAATGCGTCAAGGCAAATGGCCCAAGAAAGAATATGCAAAAGGAATTGAACTGACTGGCAAAACACTCGGTCTTATCGGATTGGGCAATATCGGGCAAGAAACAGCTAAGCGTGCATTAGGATTAGGAATGAAAGTTATCGCTTACCGTCCTTCTTTCAAAGAAGTAGATTTAGACGTAAAAATTATGAAGAAAGAAGAAGTGCTAAAGCAAGCAGACTTTATTTCGCTCCACATGCCATTAGTTAAATCCGAAGGTCCTGCAATTGGCGCTGAAGAAATCGCTATGATGAAAGACGGCGTAGTAATCATTAATTGCGCTCGTGGCGGCGTAGTTTCAGAAAAAGCATTGCTCGATGGCTTGAACTCTGGCAAAGTGCTTTATGCTGGCATCGACGTATTTGAAAATGAGCCAACAACCGAAGCTCAAGCAGCTCTTATCAATCATCCACGCGTTTCTGTTACTCCTCATACTGGCGCTTCTACTATTGAAGCTCAAGACAGAGTGGGCGAAGAAATTGCTAACAAAGTGATTGATGCTCTTAAAAAATAAGTTCGCTTTTTAAAATTAGGGCATTCTTGTAGCTTTGCACGAATGCCCTTAATTATTCAAATTGACTTGATTTCAATAAAATTATTTAGTAGGAAAAAATATGGCTATATTCCGTCCATTCAAAGCATACCGCCCAAAGCCAGAGTATGCTGCCGAAGTTGCTTCCAAACCTTACGACGTTCTCAATTCCGATGAAGCTCGCGAAGAGGTAAAAGGTCATCCGCTTTCTTTCTTGCACGTCGGTAAGCCCGAAGTCGATTTAGACCCAGAACTCGATATTCACGACCAAAAGGTGTACGAAAAAGGTGCAGAAAACTTGCAAAAACTAATTCGCGATAATGTGCTTGTAGAAGATAGCGGCGCTTTCTTTTACGTGTATGCTCAAACTATGTATGATAGAATCCAATATGGATTAGTCGGCTGCGCTTCGGTCGATGACTATTGGAACGAAGTAATTCTCAAGCACGAAAAAACTCGCAAAGATAAAGAAGAAGACCGCAGCCAGCACGTTAGAGTAACTAACGCTCACACAGGTCCAATATTCTTGACTTATAAAGATAATTCCGAAATTGATGCAATTGTCAATAAAACTGTTGCAGCAGCGCCAAATACCGATATAGTTTCGGCAGATGGCATTAGGCATCAAACTTGGGTGATTTCTAACTCTGAAGACATTGAAAAAATCCAAAGCGTTTTGGGCAAAGTTGGCAAATTCTATGTTGCAGACGGGCACCATCGCTCTGCAGCAGCGGCTATCGTTGGTCGCGAGCGCCAAAAGGCTAATCCAAATCACACTGGCGACGAAGAATACAATTTCTTCCTTGCAGTGCTTTTCCCAGCAAGCCAGCTATATATAATGGATTACAATAGATTAGTGCTTGACTTAAACGGGTATTCTCACGATGCGTTCTTTGCGAAATTAGCGGACTTATTTGAAATATCCGAGCAAAGCGGGCAATTTGCACCAAAAAAGAAAGGGCAATTCGGGCTTTATATCGACGGCAAATGGTATTGCCTCGAAGCAAAAGAAAAGCTTTATAATCCAAGCGACCCAGTAGAAAACCTTGACGTAGCGATACTTCAGAATAATCTGCTTGCACCAGTTCTTGGCATAGACGACCCACGCACCAGCAAGCGAATCGACTTCGTAGGCGGTATACGCGGGCTCGGCGAACTCGAACGAAGAGTAAACTCTGGCGAGATGAAATTAGCAATATCTATGTATCCGACTTCAATTGAAGAGCTTATGGCTATTGCTGACGCGGGCAAGATTATGCCTCCAAAATCCACGTGGTTCGAGCCTAAGCTTCGCGATGGATTATTTATTCATTTCTTGGATTAGCAATTATTACGAAATACCGCAATGAGTATAAGAGGGCATAAAGCCCGTCTACTCGCTACTTTCCAGATGTCCTACACCTTCGGAGGTGTAGGACATCTATTATTTTGTCTGAATCAGGATGCTCGGGATTAAAGGATTAACAAGATTATTTTCGCCTATTATTCAATTTTTTCCCTTCTTATCCTGTCCATCATATAATCCAGATAATCCTGATTCTGACACACATAAAAGACCTATTCGCCCGCTATCTCAAAATCATCGAACTCGAAGCCAGGCGCAGTAGTGCAGCCAACAAGAGTATACGAATCAGCATCTATTACGCTCGCCACCATCCACGAATGCTTTGGAATGAGCAATTGCGGCACTTGCCCCGCAGCTATGTCGCTCCCAAGCGTAAATTCACTTGCAACAGCCTCATTTTCAAAGAACTTAATCGCGAGCGGCGAGCCAAGATAGTAATGCCAAATTTCGTCAGACTTTAGCCTATGAACTTTATGCTGCTCGCCACTCCTGAGCAAGAAATAAATTGCTGTGCCAAAACGCCTATCGCCATTATAACGAGCGGGCAAGGCATTATGCAAAATAGTTTCTTCGCTGCGATAAGTTTCTTTATAAAATCCGCCTTCGATATGCGGAATTAATCCAAGTTTATCGATTACTTCCTGTGCAGTTATCTTGTTCATTTACTTTTTTCCTCAGCTATAGTTTGTTGAACTTTAAGATTTTCGATTTCATCACGCAAATCAGCCGCCAGTTCAAAATTAAGCTCTTTCGCGGCTTTTTTCATTTCGGTAATTAACTGCTCGATTAGCTCATCTCTTTGCTCCGGCGTCATAAAATTAACGAGCGGCTCGGCAATTTTCCTCTGCTTTTTAGCCATAATCTCTTCTTTTTGCTTTGTTCGC
>JAKIZN010000114.1 GCA_022708005.1 Bacteroidota bacterium
GGTTATTTATTTATTGGTTATTCTGAATCGCTACATGGAATATCAAAAGCCTTTAAGTTAGTCCATTTTTCTAAAGCAATGGCGTATCAAAAAGAATAATGTAGGAATAATGCAGAGAAAGGTAAATGGCAAAGACTATTTTAATAGCTGAAGACTCGGCATCTATCAGAAAATTTATAACCCTTGCGCTAAAAATCAAGGGCTATAGGGTAATTCCTACGCGAGATGGAATGGAGGCATTGGAAAATCTACCCAAAGAGAAGATTGATTTATTGATTACAGACCTTAATATGCCCAACGTCGATGGTTTGGAATTAATAAGGACTATCCGCCAAGATTTAGAATATAAGGATATCCCAATCATCATTCTTTCTTCTTTGTCTAAAGACGAAGACATTAACGAAGGGTTGGCAGCAGGCGCAAATTCGTATTTGATTAAGCCTTTTAATACTAAACGTATCCAATATGAAGTGGCTAAATATATTGGATAAACTAAAGTTTTTTTATTTTTGAGCGATTAATATTTTAACAGTGGAAGCAGATAAAAAATAAATAATATAATTTACAAGCTTAAGGTTAAGTTTATGATATTTTTAGTTGTCGACGACTCTCCTACTATGCGAAGGATAGTTATCAACGCCCTAAAGACTTTTGGTTACAACGACGTAGTCGAAGCAGGCGACGGGCAAGAGGCTTTGGAAAGGCTGAAGGAAACCAAAGTGGATTTTGTAATCACTGATTGGAATATGCCTAATATGAGCGGGTTAGAATTGACAAAAGCAATTCGTGGCGACGCCTCGCTAGCGCATTTGCCAATTCTTATGGTTACTACTCGCGGATTAAAGCAAGATATTATCGAAGCGCTTAAAGCCAGAGTGAATAATTACGTTGTAAAACCATTTACGCCGCAAGTCCTTAAAGAAAAGCTTGACGCTGTTCAAAAAGCTCTGCAGGGCAGTTAAAATATTGGAGAGAAAAATGAAACATAAAGATATTTCGGTATTGCTCCAAAAAGCAGATGAGCTTAGAGCATTATTCGTATTAGGTCAAAGAGTTATTCCATTCCTTGAAGAGATTTTTATTTTTGTTAGCGAAATACAGCCATTGCTCGACGAAATTAATAATTCTATACAAGAGAACTTAAAGAAAATGCCGTCGGCTTCAAAGCAACTTAGTAAAGTTACAGAAGCAACGGAAATGGCGACCACTGAGATAATGGATATTGTCGATGGCATATTATATAAAGTCGATATAATTAATGCTAACTTCAAAAGACTGATAGATATAAGCCAGAAAAATCGCGAAAATCCAATTAAGTTATTAGAGTCGATATATAAATCAATCAAGAAAGGACAAGATTTAAAGCCACTATTGCCCAGTTTGGCTACGTCAATCGCAGCAATGAAGAACGTCTCAAATAACGAAACTGATAAAATACTTCGCGAAACCGACGAGCTAATACAGAGCATCAGCAACGACTCAAGTTCAATAATGATATCGCTGCAAGTGCAAGACATTACTGCACAGCAAATTGCAGCCGTAAATAATTTGCTCGAGACAATTCAAGGAAAATTGGGCACTATACTGGCTCACTTCCACCAATCCGACATAGGCGAGCTTGTCCATCATGAGATTAACTACGACGAAAAAATAAAAGTATCACAATTGCATAGGAAAGTCGCTTTCGACCCCGACGCAGTCGAGGCTATAGCCAATAAAGAAGTTCGTCAGCAACAAGTAGATGACCTTATCGACAAGCATAGCCAAGGCGGGGTGGAAGCGATAGAAGAAAATTTCTCCCAAGATGATATTGATGCACTGCTTGCGGGCAGCGGAGCAGACGAAGAGGCAATTGAAGAAATTGCAGAAGAGGAAGTTGCTGATATACAAGGCGGAGCTGCCGAAGCGCAAGACGTAGTCGACGCACAAGAAGAAGTAGCCGAAGCACAGGACGAGGAAGAAGACCCATTTGCTCAATTTTCTCAAGATGATATTGACGCATTATTCGGAAAATAAACTAAATAAAAACGTGGCGGAGTTGTTATGTCGTCTATAAATTATTCTGACCCAGATATGCAGGAAATCTTTGAAGGATTTCTTGTTGAAACTAATGAGTTGCTTGAAGGGCTAAGCCAAGATCTGATTGAAATGGAAACTAACTCTGATGATATAGAGCTAATAAATAGAATATTTAGAAGTTTTCATACCATCAAGGGATCTTCGTCATTTATGGGATTTAACGTTATAGCGGATATAACTCACCACGCCGAAGATATTTTAAATAAGCTAAGACGCTTCGAACTTGCGGTAAGCCAAGAAATTATAGACGTGCTTTTTGAAGTGCAAGATTGGATTTCGCTGCTAATTGGCAAGCTCAAAGAAGGCGAAGACACTACTGTCGATTACAGCAAAACAATTGAAAGAATAGAAGAGTTGAAGTCTGCTAACCTTGCTGCCCAGCAGAGCGAAGCTACCAAAGAATCTGCTGAAGAACCTGCAGCCGGTATAGGCGAGACTCAGAGCCACCTTGAAGCCGTGCTTGCTAATACGGAAATGATTTCAAGACCGGGCGATTTTTCCGACGAAGAATTGGCTATGATACAAGCGGCATTCGAAGAGGTCAATTCAGCTTTCAAAGAGGAATTAGCAACCCATTCATTAGAAGAAGTGGAAATGACAGACATTGCCCCACTTGAGGAAGCAGATGCCGCAACCGATGATGTCCCGCCCGCCGCTGTTATAACCAATCAGCCAACCGCTCCTCCGCCGCCAGCAAGTCATACAGAAAAAGAGCAAGCTAAAAATGGCTCAAAGCTTTCTAAAGCCACAGCTTCGGATACTATCAGAGTTGACGTGAATAGGGTAGAGTCGCTAATGGATCTGTCTGGTGAATTAGTGCTTGGCAGAAATAGGTTGGCGCAAATTACTGAGCTAATCGGGCAAGAGTTTGAAAATAAAGACAAAATAAGGGATCTGATAGAAACTACTTCGCAAATTGATTTTGTTACTTCCGAAATCCAAGCTGCTGTGATGCGGATGCGAATGGTTCCTATCGGCAAGTTATACCAAAGAGCGCCTCGTATTGTTCGTGATTTGAGCAAGGAATTTGGCAAAAAAATCAATATAGTAGTCCAAGGCGAAGAAACTGAAATTGATAGGGGTATTATCGAAGAGCTGAACGACCCGCTTGTTCACATGATAAGAAACTCTTGCGACCACGGCATAGAATCGGCAGAAGTCCGCATTAAAGCGGGCAAACCAGCAAATGGAACAATTACGTTAGATGCAGACCAAGAGGGAAATAATATTGTGCTCCGCATATCGGACGACGGCGCAGGTATGGACCCAGAAAAGCTAAAAGCTAAGGCTATCGAAAGAGGAGTTATTACTCCCGAGCAAGCAGCTCAAATGTCTGCTCGCGAAGCCTACCAGCTAATATTTTCCCCCGGATTTAGCACGGCTGCTAAAGTAACTGCTGTATCTGGGCGCGGGGTTGGCATGGACGTGGTGCGAACTAATATCCAGCACTTGAAGGGCATTATCGATATAGAATCAGAATTGGGCAAAGGCACTACCTTTATAGTGAAATTGCCTCTGACTTTGGCAATAATTCAAGGGTTGCTCGTTCGGGTTCAAAATGAAACGTATGCCCTTCCACTTAGTTCAGTAGTCGAAGTCGTTGCTATTGATTTGGATAGCATACATTCAGTAAATCATCAAGAAGTTATTCGTATTCGTAGCGAAGTTTTACCTATTATCAGGCTTGATAATGCACTCAGCGTGAAGTATCCGAAGGAAAGTTTGGAAAATCGCTATGTTGTCAATGTAGGGCTTGGCGTGCAGCGAGTAGGCTTAGTTGTTGATGAGCTATTAGGGCAGCAAGAAATTGTTATTAAATCGCTTGGCGAATATCTTGGAGGCATCACTGGCATAGCTGGCTCAACTATATTAGGCAACGGGCGCGTAATTATGATTATCGATGTGGCAGACCTTATAGAATCTATATATCAAAATAGCTTTATGTAGTTGAAGTCGGATGCATGATTGCCCAAAGAGCTTTTGCATTCAATTATATTTCAAAACTCAGGCTCGCATTAGCTGTCCAGCCAAGTTTGCGATGCCGCGAGAGTGCTACTTTCATAAATGTTCCGTTGCTGTCTAATCCTATCGACGCTATTCCCGCTATCTGCGAAAAAAGCGAATAAAATTCTATCCCATAGCTTATAGATTGATTATACAAGTGCAGCAGCGAGAAATTATTGCTAATGCGACGATTTGAATTTATAGAGAAAGAGTAATCCAATAATACATTTCCCTCTATGGCGCTGCATATACCAATAGAATACGAAGTGGGGTCGCTAAAAGTTTTTCGCAACAGATTGGTTATGGCTACCGCAATGTGCAGATGTTCAAATGCTTCAACTGACGCGGCAAGGTGCAAGCCGCCATAGCCACTTGAGCCAATATTTTTATATCGAGCATATTCATAATCGCCACCGATAGCAATAAGTATGGCAGTATCAACTTGGCTGGCAAAAGTAAAGCTATAGCCTAAATTACTATATTGCTCAAAATGTCTGCCCTCAATCGAGCTGCCGAACTTAACAGCTTTACCTAAAGATGTGTAAACGGCTATTTGCGAATTATTTAGCTCGCTAAGCCCAAATTTAGAAGGCATAACGCTAAACTCTAATCTATCATTTAAATTTTTGTGGAAGTTAGCTGGATTTTGCACAACGGAGCGAGCCGAAGTCGTGCCAGATTTTGTTGGAAATAGCAAAACTTCTTGCCCGATAGCAAGATTTATAGAGAAAAATAGGAGAATTAGCACTATTAGTGAAATAATTTTAACTTTAATTCGGTTTAACATTTTGTGCTGTCATTCGTTATTTAGTTAAGGCACTAATATGCAAGTTAATATATTTTAGATAAAATACAAGGGAAAAAATGAAAAAAGCACTATTATTATTACTCTGTCTGCTTGCTTTGCCGATTAGCTCTAAAAGCCAAGAGATTGAAGCAACTGTAACAGTAAATATGGAACAGCTCGACCCAGAAAAGCGAGTAGATGTATCGTATATGGAACGAGATGTGCAAAATTATCTCAACAGCCAGCAATTTGTAACTAACGAGTGGGAAGGTCCTAAAATACCAGTAGATGTTACAATTATGCTTTCGGGCGGCAATCGAGGCGTCTATTCTGCGAGGTTGCTTCTTGTCTCGCGACGCCACTTGCTTGGCGATGACGAAGGCTCTTCTGTTGTGCTGCGTTTAGTCGATAGCAAATGGGCGTTCCCATATTCCCAAGGCGCAAATTTAAGTTTCAATATGCAAAGATTTGATGAATTTACAAGCTTGTTGGACTTTTATATGATGCTTATAATAGGTATGGATTTGGATACTTATGGCGAACTCGATGGCTCTGTGGCTTATGAAAGGGCGAAGCAAATTGTAATCTTAGGCGCTAATCGCGGAACAGATGGCTGGTCAACTTACGCGGCTCCCGGTGAATTTACGCGGTATGCACTGGTTAGCGAACTGACCGATTTGAGATATAGCGATTTTAGGCGATTAATCTTTTCTTATTTTGTCGATGGGCTAGATATGATGTCGTCTAATAAAGAAGTTGCAAAGGCGAATATAGCGAAAATAATAGATGCTATGGCGGAAAAATGGTGGGACCAAGCGCTTTGTTGCAAGGATTTTTCGATTCAAAGTCGCGTGAAATAGCGTCATTAATGGCTGGCTATAGCGATAAAAAAGTCTTTGATAATTTGATATATATAGATCCAACAAACGCTCATATATATCAAGAAGCGCGAAACAAGTAGAGTAAAAGCTAAACAGAAAAAGTCGCCCGTCTTATAAAGTTTCTAATGGATTGTTTGGGTTTAAGATGTCCTACACCTTCGAGGTGTAGGACATCTGGAAAACACTGACATTCTCATCTGTTACCTTATAGGATAGCCCCATAAATATTTCTAATTTGATATATTTATTAGCTCGGATTGACTTCTTCAAATTCGCCAATAGTCCTATTCTTCCTGCAATTATCCCAATTAAATAC
>JAKIZN010000115.1 GCA_022708005.1 Bacteroidota bacterium
TGTCATCGCCAACAAGCCCATTCCCACGAGTAACGGCATATTTAAGCATACCGTCCTCATAAGTAAGGCTAATTGCTACTCCGTCATATTTTAGCTCTGATGTAACGGCAAACTCTTCGCCTTCAAGTCCATCTGCAACACGCCTGAAAAAGTCTTGCACTTCCCCAATAGTGTAAGTATTAGCAAGGGAAAGCATAGGCGTTTGGTGCTTGATTTGCTTAAACTCTTTTTGTGGCTCGCCGCTAACTCTATTAGTCGGCGAATCCGCCCTTTTCAATGCTGGATATTTAGTTTCTAATTCGGCTAACTCGTTAAATAGCATATCGTAATCATAGTCGCTAACGAGCGGGTCGGCATTGGTATAATAAGCAATGTCGTATTTATTGATAAGCTCTATTAGCTCATTTATTCGCTCTTTTGCGTCAAAATCATTAAATAATGCGTCCATATATCACCCAAATATTGACAAGTATTCGCGAGCAAGAAAGCCTAAATTGCCCTCCAGCGGTTTGAAATATAACGATACAGCAAGGCGAAAAGTTTAAACCCAAATAATGCAATAGACAATTATTTCCAATGTATTATTTAGCTTAAAAATAGATGGAGCTGTCTCAAAAGGGTTCTGATGCATTATTTGGGTTTAAGATGAAAATAATCTTGTAAATCTTTGAATCCTGAAAATCATGATTCAGACTGTAAAAATAGATGTCCTACACTTCAAAAGTGTAGGACATCTGGAAAACACGGATGCTCGAAACTGCTACCTTATGAGGCAGTCCCAAAATAAACGCACAATATAAACTTAATATTTAAAAATTTGCTCCAACTGTATTTCGCGAACATCTCCGATTTGTCGAAGCACATCGAAATCGAGCATTGATTTATTTGCAAGAATTAAGAACACAAATTTTTTGTTCTTGATATGCTCGTTGAAAAATAATTCAAGGTCGTCTAACGTAACGGTATCAGTTAGCGAATAAATTAATTTGCGGACATCGTAATCGATACCTCTTTCTTTGCTCGCTAAATAATTCCAAAATATATTGGTCTTGCGAATCCTTTCGGAAGCAATTTTCTTTTTCACTCCTTCGCGAGATTGGTCAAATTGGATGTTAGCTTTAGGCATTTCATTCATCAAATCCAACATCGCGCTAGTAGCGGTTTGTAATTTGTCTGGCTGAGTTCCAACAAATCCAAAGACGTAATGCGATTTTTCCGGCTTATCGGGTGTAGTGAAAGCGGCAAATGCGGAGTAAGCAAGTGCGCGAGATTCGCGAATTTCTTGGAATACAATAGACGACAGTCCGCCGCCAAAGTATTCGCCGAAAATTCTTGATATTGGCATTAACTCTTTATCGAATTGTTTATCTTTAGAAAATAGCAGCACATTGGCTTGAACCATATCATAATCAACGACATACACAATGCTTTCTTCAGTTTCTAATTCTTTAAACTCGGCAGCTGGGGGATAATCTTTCAGCTTGGCTGCATCAGTTTTATGAACTCTGCTGATTATATCTGCTGCTGCTTTTGGATCTCTGCCGTAATAAAATAGATAGTGCTTATAGCTCAAAAGATTTTTAATAATATCTGTTAACTCTTTGGGGTCTATTGCCTTTAACTCCTCTTCGGAAAGTTGATAGGTAAAAGGCGATCTATCGCCATATTTTCCAAAGTCATACATTGCTCCCCATAGAATCGTATTTTTGTCTAATTTCGCATCAGCCCTATTTTTCAATATACCTTGCACATATTCATTATAAATTTCCTTATCTGGCTTCGCATTAGATAGCGTATGTTCCAAAAGCGCCAATCCTTTTTCTAAATTCTTTTCAAGCCCACTTATATACACATAGCAGCGGTCATCAGAAACCGAAACGCTCATATTTATTCCAAGTTTGAAAAATTCTTTGCTCAGAGCGTCTGGAGAATATTTGCTCGTGCCAATATAAGGAAGATAATTAACGGCAAGCTCGGTTTTCAAATCATTGAATTTGCCCATATCAAGTATGAAATAAAGCTGAAAAATGTCGTTAATATCATTTCTAATATAATTAAATTCAATGCCCGATGGCAATTTTGATTTGCTAATATCTCTGTCATAATCCAAAAATACTGGTGAAATAGGCTTGGTCTTCCTATCCATAATTTGCTTATAGAACTCTGAGTGAAGCTCTCTATTCATCGTTACGGCTGTTATTTCTGGTTTTTCTACTTTGGTAATATTTTCGTCTTTGCCAGTTCTTTTGTAAACTACTGCATAGTTATTTTTATAATTATCATTTGCGAACTTAACAATATCAGCCTTTTTAATTTTTTCGAGTTCGCCTATAAAACTATAATATTTCGACCAATCCTCGTTCATCGTAAAAGAGATAGCAAAAGTATGTGCAATTTGATTTGTTTCTTCTGCTTTCATTCTCGATAATTTCAAGTCGTTAATAACAGCTTGAATCAGCCAGTCATCAAATTCTCCTTTTTTTACTTTTTCAATCTCGGCGAGCAATAAATCTTTGGCTTCTTCTAATGTTTGCCCTTCGCGAGGAGCAATAGTAAATTGATGTGTTGAATAATCAATATTAGCATCTACATAGCAAGAAGCGTCCAACACTTTTTGCGATTTCACTAAATCTAAATCAATTAGACCCGCCCGCTGATTAGATAAAATCATATTCATAAGCTTCGCTTTTAGCACATCTGGATGGTTATAACCATTTAAGCGGTAGCCCAATACCATAAATTCTGGACCGGGTCCCAAGACTTCTTCGATAATTGGTGCTTTTATAGGATCTTCTTTCGGATGCGTAATTTTAGGTGGATTGCCTTTTTTCAACTTGCCGAAATACTTATCAATTAATGCGATTGTTACTTCAAAATCTAAATCACCCGATAAGCTAACCGCCATATTATTTGGCACATAGAAATTATCGAAATACTTATGGATATTGACCATTGATGGATTTTTCAGATGCTCTGGGTCGCCTATGACGGTTTGAGTGCCATAAGGATGCTTTTTGAAAAGTGCGGCATTGAAAACTTTGTCAACTTTATCCCAATCTTCGTCTTGATACATATTGAATTCTTCATAAACAGTCTCAAGTTCCGTGTGGAATAATCTCAGCACAAGCTCCCCGAACCTTTCACTTTCGATAGCAAGCCATCGCTCGAGTTCATTAGAAGGAATGTCATTAATGTATACAGTTCTTTCGGTAGAAGTATAAGCGTTTGTCCCTTTAGCGCCAATGCCTGTTATCATTTTGTCGTATTCGTTTGGAATAGCTAGCTTTGCGGCAAGCTGCGAAACGCTATCTATCAGCTTGTAATAGTATCTCTTTTCTTTTGGCTCTCTTGCGGCTTTATGCTTTTCGAACAAATCCGAAATAGCATCTAACAGCACTCTTTCTTTATTCCAATCTATAGTTCCAATTTTTGAAGTGCCTTTGAACATCATGTGTTCTAAATAATGCGCCAAGCCAGTAGTTTCTTTCGGATCGTAGGTCGAACCAGCTTTAACTGCGATATAGGTTTGAATTCGCGGCTCATCTTTCAACTGCCGCAAAAATACAGTTAAGCCATTTTGTAGAGTGTAGATGCGGCAATTTAAATTATCGCCGACGACAGTTTGGTATTCATAGCCATTTTTGTCTTTTGCTTTCTGCCATTCATATTTAGCATAGCTTGCAGAATGCAGAGCCACAAAGACAATTAGTAAAATCAGCGAAGAAAATATTCTTTTCATAGCAATATCCAAATGATTACAAAATAAATATATTGAAAAATATCAGTGTCTATTTTTCTTCCCGCCCGCCCGTCCTTATATCAAAATTTGTTCTGGTGTGTATTTTGGGCTTTCTGTCCCCACTTAGCATCACCTCCTTAAATATTGACTTTTTGCAACAACTTCTCTGCTATCTGAATAGCGTTTGTAGCCGCTCCTTTTCTAATATTGTCCGACACAATCCATAGTGATATGCCATTGCTGATAGTATTATCTCGCCTTATTCTCCCGACATATACCTCATCTTTATTGCGAACAATGTCTGGAGTTGGATATTCATCATTTTTAAGGTCGTCGATAACCACAATCCCTTCGGAATTTTCAATTAGCTCTCTAATATTTTGCAATTCAAACGGCTTTTCTGTTTCAATATTAACTGCTTCGCAATGGCATGCAAAAAATGGCAGCCTCACGCATGTAGAAGTGATTTTCATTTCAGCCGCGTGCATAATTTTCTTTGGCTCGAAGTGTAGCTTTACTTCCTCATTTGTATAATCATCATTCGGTTCAGCAGGGTGAAACATAATATTAGAGAAAATTCTATGTTTATCGCCCGTTGGGATGTTATTTATTTCTTTAGTTAGCTTGTCTATGCCTTTTTGCCCAGCACCTGAAATCGACTGATAGCTTGAAACAACGATTCTTTTAATATTATATAACTTATGTATCGGGTTTGCTACCACAACAAGCGGTATGACGTTACAATTCGGGTTTGCAATAATCCCATTATGCTCGAAAATGTCTTCGGGATTAACTTCTGGAACGACCAACGGCACAGATTTATCACGTCGCCAAGCGCTACTATTATCAATAACTACACAACCTGATTTTGCAGCCATCGGCGCATATTTTAAACTTGCCGCCGAACCTGCCGAAAACAAAGCAATATCAATGCCATCAAAGGAATTTTCGACAAGCTGCTCTACTTCATAATCTTTATCCATAAAATTAATGACTTTCCCCGCAGACTTTGGCGATGCAAATAACCTTAAACTGCTATAAGAAAAATTTCTTTCTTTCAGCACTTGCAGCATAGTTTTGCCGACTAATCCAGTTGCTCCGACAATTGCAATATTAGGTGATTTCATAAACACTTCTCTCAAAATCTGGCACGGCAAAATGTTTTATTTCAAGGGCTTGCCCAGTTTCAGAGTCGATTTTTAGATGTACTCCACATAGCCTTGCATCTTTTTCCGCCATTTTGAATTTATGCGCGGTCTGCAGCAAGAACCTTTTTAACGCCACATCTTTATCTAATCCTAATACAGAGTCATAAGGTCCAGTCATTCCAACGTCAGTGATATATGCAGTGCCGTTTGGCATAAGACTGGCGTCGGCTGTTTGGATATGGGTGTGAGTGCCTATCAGTGCAGAAACTCTGCCATCAACATGCCAAGACATAGCTACTTTTTCTGCTGTTGCTTCGGCGTGAAAATCAACTATGACAATTTTATATTTATCATTAAGTTGCTTCAAGATATGGTCTATTGCACGAAAGGGACAATCTATCGAATACATAAAAGTTCTGCCTTGTATCTGGACTACGGCGATTTCATTGCCTAATTTCGATTTTGCAACTTTATATCCTCTGCCAACGTTTCCGGGTGGATAATTATACGGTCTTATAACTCTATCATCTTTTGCGAGCAGTGGCTTGGATTGCCAGTTATCCCATATATGATTGCCAGTAGTGATAACATCTACCCCAAGCGAGTATAATTCATTGGCTTCGCTTTCTATAATCCCTTTGCCATTGGTTACGTTCTCTCCATTGACTATTACAAAGTCAGCTTTATACTTGTCTATCAAAGCGGGCAGATGGCTGCGTACGGCAGACATTCCCGGCTCGCCAACTATGTCGCCGATAAATAAAATGCTGTTGCTAATTGCCAATTATTCCTCCAATTATCAAAACGAAGAAAGTTTTTTCGCTGTAACTACACAAGTTCCAAATTCAGTTTGTCGAAATTTAATTTCTTGAAAATTCGATTCTTTCAGAATTATCCACAAATCCGTTTCCGTCATAGCATCGCCATTTGGAGTATTCACCAACATATTGATTGATTCCATAGTTGCGTTAAGCGGATAAGTTTTGTCATCTGATATAATTTGCTGATGTATATAGACCGTCCCGCCTTTGTTGAGCGAATCATAAACCTTTTGCATTAGTGCGATATTATCCCAAATCGAATATTCATTAAGCAGATATGACATAAGCACAGCGTCGTAGCCGCTGCCGAAGTCATCTTTCATTAAATCGCCCGATAGCATTGTTATTT
>JAKIZN010000116.1 GCA_022708005.1 Bacteroidota bacterium
CCCGCCTAAGAAAAAACACGGCATACCGCCATTTTAGAGGAGAAATAGCTATGAATGAAGAAAATTTAGAAAATTTTGTATTAGACGACACCGTTTATACAACGCAGCTAACTAAAAAATTTGCGAGCAGAAAAAAATATGTGGCTCCCGACCCCAAAAAGATATTAGCGTATATACCGGGAACCATACGCGAAATTTATACGAAAGCAGGCGATAACGTAGAAACTGGCGATAAAATGCTAATATTAGAAGCAATGAAGATGAGAAACACTGTTACCGCACCGATAAGCGGCAAAGTTAAGTTTATTGCTGTAAGTAGTGGGCAATCTGTTGCTAAAATCAGTTGCTTGTGGAATTTGAGTAATCAGGCAGCTAATCGATAACAGGAAAAAGGCGGGCATTTTTGCTCGCCTTTTTGATTGATAGCGGGCGGAAGCTCCGCCCGCTGATACTTCGCTAATCATTGATAAATTCTAATACCTTAGCGAAACTCCACAACTGAAAGTGCGACCTACCGAAGGCAAACCAATTTGAGTCCAATAAAACTTATCGGTTATATTATTTACCCTTGCAAATACTTCAAAGTATGATTGCATCGCGTAAAAATTATAGCCTATACGAAAGTTAGCTAACGTAACAGGATCGATTTCATCGTATTTGCTAGTTTGAGCATTTAGCCCATATTGTTTGCCAGTATATTCCAATTCGAACTGTGGCTTTAAGCCAAAATCAAATTTATAGCCTAAAATAGCCGTCCCACTAAAATCTGGTCTATATTCAAGCTCGGTTGTTTTTCCTTCTTCTTTGCCTTCAGATTTTAAGAAAAGGAAATTAGCTTGCACGATATACGGTGAGTTTTGGAATAGAGCAAAATTCGCATCAAATCCATACGCCGTTGCTTCAGCTAAGTTATCCCTCATCTTTAGCTTTGGCTTTGTAGGATCATAAAGCGGGTGCCCTTTGGGAACAGTAACTTTAACAAGCAAATCGTCATATAAACTATAAAACAGCGATGCGTTCATAGCGAAGTTTGAGCTAACATAGCTAACTCCAATATCATTTAGCAACGCAGTTTCTGGACCTAAATCAGGATTGACAGCAAATTTACCCAAAGCGCCGGAGTATGACTCTCGCAAAGTGGGGAAGCGAGTCCGCCGCGAGCTATTCAAATATACCGATAAATCGCTATTGATAAAATATCTTGCTCCAACGAATAAGCCATAATCGGAAGAAGAAAGCCCTTCGTTGTCTGTGTAAATACCAGTTTTGGGAGTAATGTTTCCATCTATTGTAGCGCCTGCGGATAGGTGCAAATTATCAAATGCTCCCTTATATTCAAGTCCGCCGCTATAATTAAATTGCGAAAATTCATCTTCGTCGTTTTTATCGATTTTCTCCGTATGCCCTGAATACGCAGAGTTGAACACGAGCGAAATAATTTGGCTCGGCGCAAGCGAGTATTCCAAAGCAAAGCGATTGCCAAAAGTCAAATCGTTATCTTTTTGGATTTGCTTAATATTCGTCAAAGTAGAATCGTAAGAATCTATTTGCTGAGTGAATATATCCGCCCAAAGAGTGGCTCTGAAAGCAATGTTATCAGAGAAAATCTGCTCGCCATTGAACGTTATCATTTTTCTATTCCAATCGGAATATCGCCAAAATCTTACATCGTTGGCATACATATATTCTTCGGTGGGCACGCCTTTTTCGGCAGTTGTAAAGTTAACCGACAAGCCCAAAGATGTAGCTTCCGAAGGTTTATACTCGCCTCTTGCGAATATGTTAATTCGCTCCATATCGCTGTTTGTTCTCAGCCGCGAGCTTTTGCTTTGATGAAGTAAATCATCTGGAGCGTCGCCCGATATAATACTTCCATCAGACTTCGTGTATGAAACATTGGCAATGTAATTAAAATTACCAAATTTCCCATCATTCACAAGTGATGCGAGATAGCCGCCCCCGTCGGTATACTGAGCACGAAACGCTCCGCCCACTCCATCGACTGCTCTTTCGTAAGTGGTTATATTGATTGCTCCACTCATAATATTTGCACCCATTAGTATGGAGCTTGCGTTTTTATCGACATTGATTTTACCAATTATATCTGTTGGCACAAAGCTCAAATCCATTCGGTTATCCCAAGGAATGCTTATCATAGCGCCATCAAGAAATAGCCCAAGCCCTCGCTCTCCGCCACCGCGGATAAATGCCAACGCTTCGCCTCTTGAATTGGACTTTATAAAAGTCGATGGCAAATAAGCTTGAAGCTGGGAAAACGAGACTACGTCAGCTTCTTGTATCGTACGAAAATTAATCGTAGAAACAGCGTTTTCAACTTTGCTGATTTTTTCAGAGCCTTTGATTACAACTTCCCCTAGCCGATAAACTCTGACTGTATCTCTGCCTTCCGACAATGCCGCAGTAGCCGATAAAGCCAAAAGCAAAGATAAATATATTATTTTTTTCATAGAATTCCTTCTAATTTATTATAAAAATACATAATAATACTCTCCGCATAAAAAGCCCCTACGAAACTAAAAATGCAGCAAGAGTAAGTTACGTTACTTATTGAATTTAATTAAGTTAATTGTATATTTTGAATAAATTCGGGCGGTGGATTGGGAATGTTTGCGTATATAAAATATTTCTTCATTATGTATAAAGTATTATGAACAATCAAAGAAAATATGTCGATATGCCTATCAAATATGCTTTTTATGATATAAAGCGATATGCTCGAGAATATTTTTTTTAGTACATTGCCTCTGCTTCCATCTGTATCTAAATTCTTAGATATTAAGTCATCAAGATTTTTGAATAGCTGCTGCTCTTTGACGTCATTTATACATCGAATATGCATATATCCGCCTTTGATTTCCATACTGATTACATCATATAGATTTTCCCCATAGAAAAACTCATTTTTCTCGAGTTTACTATACTTTGGATCGCCTATTCTTATTTTTAAAAATTCAACTTCTTCGTTGCCAAGATTTTGCTTTATAGCAGTTTTCATCTCTTTTTTAATTTTCTTCTGTATGAAAGAAAATATAGCAACATACCCAGTAGAGTTTATAAAAATAGACAAAACGAGCAATATAGAAATTAATCTTCTCAAATTGACGCAAAAATAGCATTTATCCTCAAGAGTTCCAATAAATAGCAAGGGTCGCCGAAAAGCGCCAATATCCCCTCGTTAGATACCCTACATCATATTGGAAAAGCTGCAAATCCCAAGCGGTTCTACTGATAAGTACGCTTCGGCATAACGAACCCCTATAAGCCCGCCAAAATATCTTGCTCTCGCTATAAGCTCTTCTTTAAAGTCTGGGCTTGATAGTTTAGTTGTAGGCTCGCTTGTATTCTCATTTCCAACCACATAAACTTGCGAAGAAAATGCTTCGATAGCTCGTATTTTTTGGTCGTGGTGGTCGCTGATGTCGATATAGAAATCTGGTTTTCTTTCGAATTGGTAGCTCTGCATAAAGCAGAAAATTTTTCGAGTTCTGTAAACTTCCTGTAGCTCGCCATTTAGCTCAGTGTGGATTTTCGTCAGCCCACTTTTGAAAATCGCATTTCTAACTAATCTATTTACAGCCTCGTGGTCTGGGTGTCGCTCAAATGGCGGATGAGTTAGTATAACTTTTGGGCGAAATTTTCTAATATATGTAACTATCTCATAGAGCGAATCGGGGCTTTCGTCGATAAATCCATCTGCCATTCCAAGATTAATTCTGTGGGATAGCTTTAATATTTCTGAAGCGTTTCGAGCCTCCTGCAGCCTAAGGTGCGGAGTGCCGCGAGTGCCCATCTCCCCACGAGTGCAATCGACCACTGCAACTGTTTTTCCTTCTGATGTGAGTTTGGCTATTGCGCCGCCGCAGCTTATTTCTGCATCGTCGGGATGCGCATCTATTACCAACACATCGACTGTCTTAACGGCAGTATCTTCAAAAATAATTTTCGTGTCCATACTAATTGTCCGTAAAAGAATGAATTTTCTCAACTCTAATCATGTGCCTGCCGCCATCAAATTCTGTCATCAAAAATTCCTCAACGATTTTTTCGGCAAGTTCCAAACTTATAAACCTTGCTCCAAGCGTCAAAACATTTGCGTTATTGTGCTGCCTTGCCAAAACAGCTAATTCAACGCTTGTGCAGTTAGCGGCACGAATGCCTATAACTTTATTTGCAGTTATAGCCATTCCAGTGCCAGACCCGCAAATCAGCACCCCAAAGTCTGCTATTCCGCCTGCAACTGCTTCTGATGCAGGGAATGCAAAATCTGGATAATCAACCGATTCATTGGAAAATGTACCAAAATCCAATACTTGATGACCTAACTCTTTTAGCCATTTCGATATTTGCCCTTTCAACTCAAAGCCAGCGTGATCCGCAGCTACAGCAATTTTCATAACTAATTATTTCCTATATCTATTACAATTTTTTTTACTTTTATTCCAAAAGTTTTCAACATATTTTAAACTTTATACAATTCCAATATGTGTATAAAACGATATAATGTGGAAAAATGTTTATAATTAATATAAATTTATTTTTTTTAAACACAAGTGTAGATAATCGTAGAGTTATTAGCGAATTTTCAACATATTTGGAAAATTAAATTACTTTTTAAGTCTTATAAACATATTTTACTTGCATCTGTCAAGTATTTTTTTCCACTTTTTCACAGAGCTATATATAACATCATACAATTAAAAACTAATCTAATATATATTATGTATTAAGAACTCTAGCTGACTAAGTATCCGTAGGCTTTAAAATGTCCTGCACCTCGAAGGTGTAGGGCATCTATTTTTACAGTCTGAATCAGGATTCTTATGATTATATGATTACCTGGATAAGAAGAAAGAAATTTAACAATAGTCGCAAATAATCTTGTTAATCCTTTAATTTTGTAAATCCTGATTCAGACAAAAGTTTCTATTGTATTATTTGGAATAATAGCAAATGACTGTAAAAAATTATGAGCAAAATGTAACTTATTTTATTTTTGAAACGTCTGTATCGTAACAAAAATTTATATTTATTGGAGTTCTTATGAACAGATTGATATTATTAATTTTAATGGGTTTTATAATCATTAGCTCGGCTAATGCTGAAACTCAAAATAGCGTTACCAAGCAACAACTTATAGAAAAAATGAAAAATCTAAAAGAAAAAGATTTTATTAATTACTATAAGCTTAAAACAAAACGATTGCCCGACAGTAAAATATATAAAGCGCTCTCCCAGCAAAAAGGCATAATTAAAAAGCGGGTCGAGAACAAAATTCAATCTAACGAAACTATGAGCATACCGAGCGATGCTTGCTTTCCAGCAGAATTTGAAGAAGTGCAAGCAGTGCTGATTGCTTGGCCATATTATTCTTTTGATGCTTCGGAAGAAATAAAAGAGCCTTTGGAGCAGTTATTCGAAGGCAAAGGCTTGTATTTTAATTACATTACGCAAGAAATAAAACTAATAGATGTAATTAGTATTCCAGATATATTTTTAGATAGTCCATATTCAAAAGTTCAAGCAGAACTCGCCGATGCTATTCAGCAAGAAGTGCCAGTTTGGATTAATATTTGGCAAGCAGAAGATTCCGTCGATATAAAATCTTTTATGCAGTCAGTCGGAAAGCCACTTAAAAATTATAGATTTTTTGTAAATCAAGGCAATTCTTTCTGGTATAGAGACTGCGGTCCTGTTGGATTTTACTATGGCGACAACTATGATCTTGCATTTTTAGATTTTGAATATTATGGAGGTCGTCCGCTTGATGATCTATTGCCCATACAAGTCGGCAATGAAATAGGCGTGCCGGTATATACCACAACTGTAGAATTTGAAGGTGGCAATATATTAGTTGATGGCGACGGAAGGCTTATAACCACTACTGCCGTTAGCGAGCTAAATGCTGATGGAGAAGGAAGATATTATTTAGATGAAACGAGCCCTTATGGTTTCTACGTTGAAGAGAAGCCGATTATGCTAATGGACGAACTGCAAGATAGCCTTAAATATCTTATGAA
>JAKIZN010000117.1 GCA_022708005.1 Bacteroidota bacterium
ACAGAGACATTTCTTTGAGGCAGTTAAGGCTCTCGACAGGAAAAAGGATAAACAACGCTGCTGATGACGTCGCAGGATATATTACCTCGCGCGCACTCATAGCTCGCAATGGCGCCTTAAAATCATCGCTAAACACAGTCGGCGACGCAAGCAACGTTACTAATATTGTTATGGATTCTCTCGATAACATTAATAGTTTGATGACGCAAATAAAAGATGCTACTGCTCAAGCGGCATCTGGCGCTCTGGGAACTGACGAAAAAGTTGCTCTTGCAAAGGCAGCTTATAGAATGGCTCAGCAGATCCAAACCGTTGCAGATTCTACTGTATTTGGCGGTGCCCAGCTCCTCAGCGGCTCATATACAGCAAACTTCCTAATAGGACTCGATTCGAGGAATACGCTGCTGTCAATTAACATTGACATGACTACCACAAATATCGATTTCAATATCGAAAGTAATTATTTCAACACTAACTCTCTGCAAGCGTCAAATTTTGCTGGAGTAACTGGGCTTGACTTGCGGGAATTGAATAATGTTACAATAGACGACCTTGGCATATTTCATGTTGACGTCATTGGCACAACCTTAACAAGCCTTGCTAATGCAATCGATAACGGCAACAAAGTCGCCGCGTACCTTGGCGGTATATCAAACAGGCTAACTTCGCAGGAAGAATTGCTGAAAGGGCAAATTACAAATTACAATGCGGCAATTTCCCGATTAGAAGACGCCGACGTAGCAAAAGAGCAATTGCAACTGATTAAATCGCAGTTCTTGCAGCAATCTTCATTGATTTCGCTAAGCCAATCGAATCAAAATCCTAACGCATTTATAAGATTATTGCAGGGATAGTGCGCTTGGCTTCCGGTAATAACTTTACTATTATTATTGTCGGAGATTTTTATGTATTCGCTGTTTTTAATTACATTTGTAGTCAATAACAAACTAAAAGTTCTATTGATAAAATATAGAATTAAATAGATATTAATGTGCTTCGAGCCAGCTTTTGCCAAAGTTGATTTCGATGCCAATAGGCACTTCGCCAAGTGGTAGCGCTTGCACCATCTCTTCTGTGATGATTGCAGATGCCTCCGTGTATTCATCTTTAGGTCCGTCGAACACTAGTTCGTCATGAACCTGCATTATCATTCGTGTATTCAATTGCTCGCTATTTAGCCTATTGAATATCCGAATCATTGCTATTTTAATCATATCCGATGCTGTGCCTTGTATAGGCATATTTATAGCAGCCCTTTCTGCTGCAGCCCGCACATTGCTGTTTTTGCTATTTATATCCGAAAAATATCTCCTTCGCCCGCAAAGCGTTTCGGCATATCCATTTTGCCTTGTAAGCTCAATCGTTTTATTGATATACTCTTTGATAGATGGATATTTTGCGAAATAATTGCTAATAATATCGCTTGCCTCCTTTCTGCTTATTCCCAACCTTTGCGACAGTCCAAAACTGCCAAGCCCGTATAATATGCCGAAGTTAACCGTTTTAGCTGTCCGTCTCATTGATGCAGTTACCTCGTCCAGCGAGACTCCAAACAAAGTAGAAGCAGTTGCCGAATGAATATCTATATTATTTTTAAATGCGTTAATCAAATTTTTGTCATTGCAAATATGCGCCATTACCCGAAGTTCAATTTGCGAATAGTCGGCTGATATTATTACGTTGCTCTCGCCCGATGGTATAAAAGCACGCCTTATTTCTCTGCCAATTTCCGTACGAATCGGTATATTCTGCAAATTTGGATCAGTCGAAGATAGCCTTCCAGTTGAAGCAACTGTTTGATTATACGTCGTATGAACTTTCCCCGTATCTATATTCATAAGTTCTGGCAGCGCATCGAGATATGTCGATTTTAGCTTTACAAGTTGCCTATACCGCAGCACTACGTCCGCAATTGGAAATTTTGTCGCAAGCTCTGCAAGAACTTGAGCATCAGTGCTATATCCAGTCTTTGTTTTTTTGTGAATAGGTATTTGCAATTTTTCAAATAAAATTTCTCCTAACTGCTTGGGCGAATCAATATTAAACGCTTCGCCCGCCATATCGTATATTTCTTTTCTTAAGATTTCTATTTCTTTTGCTAAATTTTCAGATATTTCCTTCAAAGAGCTTGTGTCAATCTTCACTCCCCGATGCTCCATATCGGTTAGCACATATATAAGCGGGAATTCAATTTCATCGGCAAGCCGCGACATATTTGACTCAAGCAATTTTTTATGCAGCATATTTTTTAACTTTAATGCCAAATCGGCATCTTCGCAGGCATAGCGAGCCGCAGTTTCTATATCCACTTGGCGCATCGATATTTGCTTGGACTTCTTTTCGCCAATTAGTTCTGAAATAGCAATAGGCTTATAATTGAGCCATCGCTCCGATAGAGCATCTAAATTATGCCGCTCGTCCGGATTGAGCAAATAATCTGCAACCATAGAGTCAAATATAATTGGGCGGACATCTATGCCAATCCTTTTAGCTATAAAAGCATCAAACTTTACATTTTGCCCGCATTTGCCGACTTTTTCATCTTCGAGTAATAACTTTACTTGGCTTATTGCAAAGTTATATGGTATCAAACGGTCATCTTGCTGACTGCTGTCCGATTGCATAGCGAATAATGAAGCTGGGTCGCTCTTTAACTCCGCTGAATACGGAGAGCCTATAGGCAAATAAAAAGCTTCGTTCTCTTTGGCAGATAGAGCAATCTCCACTATTTCGCAGGTCATTCTATCTAACGAATCTGTTTCAAAATCAAACGATACAGCGTCAAACTTTCTGAGATATTCTATCACCTCTTTTAGCTTCTCTTTCGTAACAGTTTGATAATTAATCGGCTGTTCATCGATATTAGTTACAGTGTCCGCTTGAGCGCCAGTAAAATTTAATTTTTTCCTCCATTTTTCGCGAATAGTAATAAAGCTCTGCTCAGCAAAAAACGCATCTAATGGGCTAGGGTCGATTGGGCTAATAGCAGCATCTTCTATGTTAAAGCTAATTGGAACATTAATTTCTATCGTAACAAGTTTTTTCGCGAGAAAAGCATTTTCTTTATCGTTGATTAACTTGTTTCGCACAGAGTCCTTTTCTATGCTTCCTAAATTGTCATAAATATTCTCAATAGTTTTAAATTTCTGAATAATTGGTATTGCCGTCTTTTCGCCGATGCCTTTCACCCCGGGCACGTTATCGCTTGAATCGCCAATGAGCGACAGCACATCAACAACATTTTCTGGGGCAACTCCAAATTTTTCTAACACTTGCTCTCGCTGCACTATTTCAAAATCTTCGCCATGCCGCCCCGGCTTCATTAAAGATATATTATCATCAACTAACTGATAGTAATCTTTATCGCTTGTGATGCAAACAGCTTTCCAATTATTCTCCGATGCTCTTTTGGCAATCGTTCCGATAAGGTCATCGGCTTCATAGCCGGGTAATTCCAATTGCTTGATGCCTATTAGCTCGATAAATTTCTTGATTTTCAGAAGTTGCGGGGCAAGCTCCTCGGGAAATTCTTGCCTATTAGCCTTATATTTATCATACATTTTATGTCTAAAAGTAGGCTGCTCGGTATCGAACACGACAAGTATATTTTGCGGATTTTCCTTTTCCAATATTGACGACAAAGTATTCACAAAGCCAAATATCGCACCTGTCGGCTCGCCACTCGCATTTTTCAAATTAGAGCTTAGCATTGCGTGGTAGGCTCTGAAGACTAAACTCATTCCATCTATTAAATATATTTTGTCCTGCACATTTACCTCAAGATAAAAATCATTATGGATATAACTATGTGAAAAAATATTGCCTTACGCTGATAAACCCAAATAATTCAATAGAAACTTTCCCGTTGTCTATTCGCTGTTCCCCAGATGGGGCTGTCTCATAGGGTAACAAGTGGGAGCGTCAGCGTTTTCCAGATGTCCTACACCTTCGAGGTGTAGGACATCTTAAAGCCTAAGCGAATCCAAGAGCTTCCCTGCTGATAATTTAGCGATTGCCTGCTCACCATCTAAAGCCGCGGCTATTTTTCGAACCACTGCAAAACGCTTGTTAGCTTCTCTTTTAGCTCTTTTCTATCAACGATAAAGTCGATAAAACCCTTGTCTAATAGGAATTCGGAGCGTTGAAATCCAGCAGGCAACTTCTTTTTGATAGTTTGCTCTATAACTCTCGGTCCAGCAAAACCAATCAAAGCACCCGGTTCGGCGATATTAATATCGCCAAGCATAGCATAAGAAGCCGTTACTCCGCCTGTTGTCGGATCGGTCAGCATAGAAATATATGGCACGCCTGCTTCGCCAAGCTCTGCCAGCACAGCAGAAGTCTTTGCCATTTGCATAAGAGATAAAGCGGCTTCCTGCATTCTTGCACCGCCAGATGCGGAAATAATCATTAGTGGCACTTTTTTATCAAGCGAATACTTCGCCGCTCTATATATTTTTTCGCCGACTACGCTCCCCATAGAGCCGCCAATAAATGAAAAATTCATTATAGCAATAGATAGCTTTTTCCCATTAACTGTGCCATAGCCCGTTATTATCGCATCATTAAAGCCAGACTTCTCTATGCTATCGGCTATCCGCTCTTTATATGGCTTGGTATCTGTAAAATCAAGCGGGTCGCCAGAAAAAATATTTTCATTTGTTTCAACAAAGCTACCTTCGTCAAATATAAAGCTAATATATTCATTAGAGCCAACTCTAAAATGATAGCGACATTTTATGCAAGTGAAGTAGTTCAACTCCAACTCTTTTTTGTAAATGACCTCACCGCAACTCGGGCATTTAGTCCAAAGCCCATCGGGCATCTCCCGCTGCTGTTCAGTGTTTATATTAGCTTTTTGCCTGTTGAACCATGCCATAACGCTTATCCATTTAATTTAACATTTAAAACGTCCGAAAGCTCGGAATTATAAATATGCAGAATATTTTTGTAGTATATATTTTCTTCGGTGTTGTAAAATGGTGCTAACTTTATAAGCACGCCCATCATACCCATATTTGAGAATTGCCCGCGGTTCATCATTAACTTATCTTGAGCCTTATAAATAATAGATATTTCTTTGCCCATATAAGGTCTTAAATTAGAAATAATCTGCGATTTTATTTCTTTAACTTTCAATTTATCGTCTAAAGAAAAAGTTCTCTTTCCACGCATAAGGTCAATAAAATTTGCGTTGTACGCATTTAGCAAAGCTAGTTCATTATTTATAAAAAATGGTACAATCACTTGTGAATTATCAACTTCCGACTTCATTATTAATTTGTCGCTTAAAACTGTGTCTAACACTCCCGATTTCATGGCAATTTTGCCATTATCATTGAATACGCAATAAATTGTGCTTCTAACATGCTTATTGAGCAACTGCACAACAAAATCTGGCAACATAGTCATTTTACTCTTTCTCAATTATTTTATTTTTACAAATCATTTTTTTTATTTAAGTTGATTTTTGCCAATACGTCATTTTAAGAAACGGAGATACGCAAGTGAAATTTTATAAATATTTTTATTATGCAATATTTATTCTTTCGCTGTCTGCTTGCGAGCCGTCTAATAATGAATATTTTGGCGAACCAGTCTCTCGCGATTCTTTTCGCCCTACGCGGCAAATATCATATAATTCATTGTTAAATTTAGCAGATACATTATTTTTCACGTATCAGCAGCCAAATGATTTTTACCCAGTGGAAATACTTTGTAAAAACAGTTTCGACTCTGTCGTTTGGATAAAGAAATATGAGCTGGATAGCTGGCGATTGCCCAACAAGGAGCAACTATATGTAAATGATTCCCTATTGCAAACTACTCTGCTGAAGTATTCGCCCAAAAATTACTATTTGCTTGAAAAATCTATTTATAATGGCATAGACGTTAGTTCTAACTTGCTGTCAAAACAAGTCTTTAACTATGACGAAGAAGATTTTTTAATTTCTATTGTTACAGAAAAATATTCGCTTGACTCGAATTATATCAATGTCGATAGAACAAAATTACCGAACACACAGA
>JAKIZN010000118.1 GCA_022708005.1 Bacteroidota bacterium
CCTTCGCTTCGTCCAATTTCGTTTTTTCGTATATAGGCACAAGGTATGCTTTAGCCTTCGATAGCGCTTCTATCTCTGTATAAAGTTTTGTATATTCTATTGCAATTCGCCCGCTCTCGTTTAATTTGAAATTTCCTGCGAATCCGGGCTTTTGCATAGCATCGTTTAACTTCTTTTTGCTTTCTTCGAGAAATTTCTTTCTCATAACAGTACCAGGGTCATTTTCGCCGTAAGTGCTTTTGAGCAAGTCGTATTCTATTTCCGTTTGATAAACTTGCGCTTTTAGTTCTACTAGCGCTGTGCTTATCGCCCCAGCTTGCTCTGCGGGCGAAAACATAAGGCTGCTTTGCGTGAGCGCAGCTAAATTGCCCGAAATAGCCGACACAGTCGAATCAATAGACGCAAGCCGTCTCTCCATATATTCTCTATTTAATCGCGACTCGCGACGATACACATCGGAAGCATAGTAATTTATGATATCGACAAGTTCATTCGCCATTTCGGCAGCGCGATTGGGATCCTTATCGGTCATCGAAACTAAATAATTGCCCTCTTTATCATAAGTGATTTCCCTATTTGAATCAAATTCAGAAAGCAAATCCTCGTATTTAGCGTCTTCCATATTATAGACTTTTCGCAAGTTGAATTTTTTTATCATAGAGTCCTTAACGGCTTTGCTTTCCATAATCACCGTCAAAGAATAGCCACCACCCGAAGAACCTCCCACTTTCGATAAGCCAATATCTTTCAAAGTGGACGAAATGCTGCCCATAGCGCCGTCCAAGCCCGACATAGAATTTTGCGGTGGAACAACGTTTGCTGTAGCGGTGTACCAATTCGGCAATATGAACGAAATAGTAGCTGATACCGCGGCAGCAAGCAAAAGCGTTACCAAAATAAACACTTTATGACGATAGAGCAGAGCCATCAAATATACAGCATCGAAGGTGTTTTCAGTTTGTTTTCCCATGATTTTCCCGTAAATGTCAAAATTTAGTAGAATTACCTTACTTCTGCTCCGTCCGGTATTTCGCTATTTTCTGGAGTAACAAAGCATAGTTTGCCATCGTCGGTAGAAGCTGCAAGCATCATGCCTTGCGACTCTTCGCCCATAAGCTTGGCGGGCTGCAAGTTATCAACCACCACAATCACTTTTCCTATTAAATATTCCGGCTCGTAATGTTCGGCAACTCCAGCAATAATTTGCTTTTCCTTATCGCCAATTTTAACTTTCAGCTTAAGCAGTTTTTTCGATTTTTTTAGCTTTTCGGCAGCAGTTACAACTGCAGTTTTCAATTTTATTTTTTGAAAATATTCAAAATCGATAAGCTCATCTGCCTTAGCTCCATTATTTTCCCCAAGCTTTTTTATTTGCGGTTCGATTGTGGAATATTCAATTTTATTGAAAATTATGCTCGGCTGCTGCAATTTCTTACCTTCTTCAATTGACGGATAAACGGCAGTTAGCCAATAGTTTTCGCCAGCTTTGGCACCGTTTGCATTGCCCACTTCTACATCAAAATCGAATAGCATCTGGATTCGTTTAGAGGAATTTGGCAGCACGGGAGCAAAATATATAGATAGCGAATGCACAAGCTGCACGCAAATAAATAGCGAACGCACTGCTTTTTCTGGATCTTGCTTGATTGCCTTCCAAGGCTCTGCATCATTGAAAAATTTATTTGCCGCTCGTGCAATATTCATTGTCTCTGTGATTGCATCTCTAAATTTGAACTTGTTATAAAGCCTTGTCGTTTCTTTTGCTCCTTTCCAAAGGGCGAATATCAGCGATAATTCCTCATTAGAAAACTGCTGCCGCTGCTTTTCTGGAATGCTGTTATATGCCTTATCGAAATTGCCATCGAAAGAGGATTCGAGGTAATCTATCAAGTTATTCCAATCGCCAACTAATGATTTAGATGTTTCCGATAAAGTCGGGACTTTTTGTCCGAAATTTTTAAACACAAATTGCATTACCCGATTGACGAAATTGCCAAATATATCGGCAAGTTCATTGTTGTTCCGATTTAGAAAATCCTTCCAAGTGAAGTCAGAATCTCGCGATTCTGGGAAATTCATAGCAAGCGTGTAGCGAAGCGAATCGGTATATTGAGCATCTGGAAAATCTTTTTGGAAGTCGCGAAGGTCTATGCTCCAATTCATTGATTTAGAAAATTTTCGTCCCTCCAAATTCAAAAATTCATTAGCTGGCACATTATTCGGCAATATATATCCGCCTTTTGCGCTGAGCATAGCAGGGAAAATCAGCGTATGAAAAACTATATTGTCTTTGCCAATAAAAGCCACATACCTTGTATCGCTATCTTGCCACCATTTTTTCCAATCTTCGCTTGTCCCGTTGTTATTTTTAGCTTGAGCTTCAGCCCATTCTTTTGTCATCGAAATATATCCCAAAACGGCATCAAACCACACGTATAGCACTTTGCCTTTAGCTTTTTCTTTGTCAATTCCATGCACTCTATCAAGGCGAACTCCCCAATTTAAATCGCGGGTAATTGCCCTATCGGCTAACCCTTGCTTGAGCCAGCTTCTGCTTTGCTGAAGGACATTGTCTTTCCAACTATCCGATTTGCCTTCGATATATTTTTCCAAAAATTGCTGAAAATCACCAAATTTCATATACCAATGCGTTGTTTTTTTCACTATCGGAGTTTCGCCCGATATAATGCTTTTGGGGCTTTTCAGCTCAAGTTGGTTGTAGTATGCTCCGCATTGGTCGCACTGGTCGCCGCGAGCATGGTCGTAGCCGCAGTTTGGGCAAATACCTTCGACATACCTATCGGGCAGGAACATTTCCGCCTTTTTGTCATAAAATTGTTCTTCATCTTTCTCGGCGAGATGCCCTTTGCTCAGCAAATCCTCAAAAAATTCTATTGCAGTTCTATGATGCACGTCGGTTGAAGTTCGCGAATAAATATCGAAAGTCATCGCAAACTTATTAAAAGCTTCATAGTTAGCATTATGGTATTTATCTATAATCTCTTTCGGAGTAACTTTTTCCTTCTCGGCAGAAATATTGATAGCCACGCCGTGTTCATCAGAGCCGCAGACATACAGCACTTCTTCACCTGATAATCTCAAAAAGCGGGCATAAATATCCGCTGGAAGATATGCGCCTGCAGCGTGACCTAAGTGTATGTAACCATTGGCGTAAGGCAGAGCCGATGTAATTAGTGTTCTTTTCATTAACTGTTTTATCCATTTTATTAAATTTAGCAACAACAAAAATAGCAATCTTATTAGAATTATCAAAGACTTAATTAATCAGCCGTCAAAAATGGACAGCGACGAGTAGAAATAATCAGCACGTATTGCCATTTGCTGCCCGCTCTTTTTTATTTTTATAATTTTTGCTATTTTACCATATCGTTATGTCCAATTTTTATAAAAGTCTGCGTAAAAGTATGAAAAAATTATCTGTTTGCATCATTGCTAAAAATGAAGAAAAAATGCTCGGCGGCTGCATAGACTCTGTTTCTGGTGTCGCAGACGAAATTATTGTGGTGGATACTGGCTCGAGCGATAGGACTATTGAAATAGCAAAATCTAAAAATTGCATAGTTATAGAATCGGAGTGGCGAGATGATTTTTCATATTCGCGGAATATTTCTATTGAAGCGGCAAGTGGCGAATTTATTTTGGCATTAGACGCCGATGAGCGGATTGTCAATCCGCAAGAATTGCTCGATACCATTAATAGAGCAAAGCCAAACGACGGCGGTTGGCTTGTCGATTTAGTTTCTTCAAGCGAAATTGACTCCAAAGTTTTGCAATCGTATTCATCTAAAATACTTAGGCTTTTCCGCAGACATCCAAACATACGATTTGAGGGCGTTATTCACGAACAGATTGTTTATAACATCGTAAAGTCTAATTTCAAGGTATTGAATTCAAAAATAAAAATTTTGCATTTAGGCTACGATTTATCTCCAGAGCAATTGAGAAGCAAGCAATTGAGAAATTTAGAGTTGCTAAATAGATCGCTTGCTATCGACCCCAATAACGCATATAATTTAACACATCGAGCTAAAACGCTGAACGCTTTGGGAAGAAACCAAGAAGCCCATGGCGACTACGTAAAGGCACTCGAAGTGCTGCCAAGCGATAATAAAATGCGGACACGGACATTAAATTCCGGAGCGTCTAATGCCTATAAACTTGCACGTTATGACATTGCAGAGCAGTGGGCTTTGGAATCTTATAATTTATTGGAAAAACAATCACTTGCCAATTATATACTCGGCGAAATTTATTTCAATCAGAAAAAGTTTGATTTAGCGCTAAAGCATTATTTGCTAATGAGAGAAGCGCAAGTGGGCGAAAAAGATTTTATAGCTGCCGTATCTGGCGATTATTTTGTTCCGCTTGACCATTTAGCTTATAAAATAGGAAGATGCTACTTTTTTCTTGAAGATTACAGCAAGGCATCTGCCGAATACAATCATTCTTTTGAGTTGAATAGTCAAAATGTGCTCGGGCTTATTGGATTGGCAAACATAGCTTTTAATTTAAGAAGATACGACGAATCGAGAAAAATGTTAGAATTTGCAATTTCCATTGACCCACAAAAGACGGAAATACACGACTTTTTGAAAAAGGTGGATATTGCAACCAAAGGAATACGCAGCTCTGAAATAAACCTTGCCGCTGATTCGCAGCCGTCCAATAGGGCGACTCTTTCTGTCTGTATGATAGTGAAAAATGAAGAGGAAATGTTAGCAGGCTGCCTTGAATCTGTCGCAAAAGTAGCAGATGAAATAGTAATAACCGACACTGGCTCTACGGATAAGACAGTAGAAATTGCTCAAAGCTATGGAGCGAAAGTGTGTCATTTTCAATGGATTGACGATTTTTCAGCCGCTCGAAATCATTCTTTGCAGCATTGCACAGGCGATTGGATTCTTTATATCGACGCAGACGAGCGTCTGAGCGACGAAAGTCAAGGCTATATCAAAGCGTATATAGCAAACGCATTGCCCGAAATTGGTGGAATGATATGCACGGTGGAAAGTGCGCACTATCAAATGGACGGCTCCAACGAAGTGCATCGCGGAGGCTATCCGCGGCTATTTCGCAACTTGGGCTATCCCAAAGTGAAATTTATTGGCAGAGTTCACGAGCAAATTTCGCCTTCGATTGTTGATGCTGGGCTGAATTTCGCTATTTCTGATATTAAAATAATCCATTTGGGCTACGACCAATCGCGAGAAATAATGGAAGAGAAAATACGCAGGAATTACAAAATGCTGCTCGCCCACGTCCAAGAAGAGCCTTTGAACGGCTATGCGTGGTTTCAATTAGGGCAAACTTTAGCGCAAATGGGCATTTCTAAAGAAGCCGAAGAAGCAATAAGATTTGCTATTAATTGCAAGAACTTAACTAATACGGTGCTTGCTTCCGCGTCGGCGGCTTTGGCACAAATGGTAGGCAAATCGGGCAATTTTTTAGAATCGCTCGAATGGGCGGAGAAATCGCTCAGCTTATCGCCTAATCAGCTTTTTACACTTGTGCTAAAAGGCTCTGCCTTGCTCAATTTGCACCGTCCTAAAGAAGCATTAGAGACGTTTTCGGAAGCACTCGCTATAGCCAAAAGCGGAGCAAGAACTATAAATTCGCAGAGCGCCGCATTTGATGTAGATATTTCTGAAGATGTGATATTAAAAGGCATAGAACGGGCAAAAGCTATGCTTGGGCTGGCTTAAAGCAAAAATTAAAGCAAAAATAATGCAGTAGGAACTCTACCTGATTGCGTATCTGTAAGGAAAAGTTAGGCTTTAAGATGGGGCTGTCTTATATGGTAACAGGTGAGAGCGTCCGTGTTTTTCCAGATGTCCTACACCTTCGAGGTGTAGGACATCTTAAAACCAAATTGTAACGAACCCAAAGGGTTCAAATGTTTGTAGTAATAAATAATCGGAGATTTATACGACTCCGTAGGAGTCGAATTAAGTTATGCAATCTTATTTTCTACAAACA
>JAKIZN010000119.1 GCA_022708005.1 Bacteroidota bacterium
CCACAAGCCAATAGGAAACTATTGCAATATATGTAGGATAATTAACATCTTGCAATCCTCGCAAAGCGCCGAGCGCCGTTAGCTGCGCTCCGTCCATCAACTGAAAAATTCCGGCAATAACCATCAACTTTGAAGCTAATAGTATAACATCCAGCTCTTTTACATATAGGCTTGGCAAGGCAAATCGTCCAAAATAGAAGCCTAACCCACATAAAAGCATAAAAATTCCTACCATAAAAAATGCTGAATAGCCCGCTACTTTTAGTCTGTGGTATTTTTTCTCGCCAAGCAAATTGCTTATTCTGACCGTTGCAGTGGAAGCAACTCCTTCAGAGGTTAGAAATGTAAGAGAAGCTAAACTCATAACTATTTGATACGCCGCAAGTTGCTTTGCACCAAGCCAGCCAGTCATAATTGCACCAAAAACGTAGGCGCCTACTTCAAGAATATGCTGCAAACCTATGGGCAAGCCTATTTTCAAAAGCTCGCCAATTCTCCTTTTAGATAGCCTTTTAAACGAAATTTTGCCTAAATATATACTCAACTGCTTGCTATGCTTGAAAATAAAGATGAACGATACCGCCATAGCCACGCGAGCCACAACTGTCGCTATTGCGGCACCATTGATGCCAAATTCAGGAAAGCCATATTTACCGTAAATTAATGCGTAATTCAAAAATACATTTAAAATATTGCAAACAATAATTATCATCATTCCGGGCTTGGTCAGAGCTAGTCCATCGACAAATTGCTTATAATGCAAGAAGATGCAAAAAGGAAACATCGAAAATATCAAAATGTTATAATAAGGCACAGCCAATACCACCACTTCTGGCACTTGCCCGAGATACGGGAACAAAAAGCCAGCAAAATACATCATTGCGGTAATCACTATGCCTAAAACAGTTGACATTACAAGCCCATTGAAAAATATACTTTGCAAAAGCGTAGTATTTTTTTCGCCAAATGCTTTGCCTGCAATTGTGGTTGTTGCGGTAGAAATGCCAATGCCAAATACAAACAGCACCACAAAGACCGTGTTTGCAATAGATGCAGCAGCCAATTGCAAAGAGCCAAGCCTGCCGACCATTATTGTATCGGCGATATTTGTAATCATGTGCCCAGCCTGCCCAAGCACAAGCGGGTAGGCAATTAGCCAATTACGGCGGTAGTGCAGTCTATATTCTTTTGAAAACATAGCATATCTCTTGATGAAAAATAGCGAGCGCGGCGGGCGTCGCAGAGAAAAAGCAATCGGCAATGCCTCGTATTTCGTAGCGAAGTTGCTTATACTACACAAACAAGGGGAAGATAGAAGTCCCCCTTGTTTGCTTCGTCAATTTTATGTTTTGCAACAGTATGCCGAAAACCAAGCTAATTGCTAACTAATTAAGCGATTCGCCATATTTCTCTGGATAAGGTGGCAGCGGCACTGAACCCGGTATCCCCATAAGTGGAAAGTCTTTACGCAGCGGATAAATAGGCTCGCCTGTTTCGGGGTTTACATAGTCTTCTGGCATATAAAATCGCCTCAAATCGGGATGTCCCGTAAACGTTATGCCATACATATCAAACGTTTCCCTTTCGTACCAATTTGCAGACGCCCACACATCTGTCATAGTTGGGCATTCGCACTCTGCTTCATCGACTAAAGTTTTTATTCTTACTCTGCTTTTGAACTTATTGGAATACAGAAAATAAACCACTTCGAAACGATTTTCTTTTCGCAATAAGTCGATTGCAGTTATGTCCGTTAGCATATCAAAAGAGAAATCATCGCTGCTTTTGAGCTTTGAGCACACCTCGATTAACTTATCTTTAGGAATAGTCAGAGTAAGCTGATTGCGGAATATGCTATCTTGTGCAAGCGGCTCAATGCTTTTCACAAAATCTATAAGTTTGGAAAAATCTACTGACATCAGCTAATTCCTATATTTAATTTACATTTTTATCAAAAAACTCTTTAACATCTGCAATAGATGGAAATAAATAGTCTGCCAATTCATTTTGCAAATGCGAACCGACCAAAATAGTTTGCGTGCCGATTGATTTGCCAGCTTTTACATCGCTAACGCTATCGCCGATAGTCCAAGATGAACTAGCATCAATGCCGAATCGCTCTATTGCTTCCTCGAACATTCCCGTTTCGGGCTTTCGCCGCTTGCTGCCCGTTCCATCTAAATCCGAGCAAAAATAAATTGCATCAAACGAATAGCCTACTTCGCCCATTAATTTATCATTCATATATCGGTGTATTTCCTCCAAATCATCTTCGGTCATAAGCCCTTTGCCAATGCCTTGCTGATTTGTTACCAATATTGCAAGAAATCCCTTGCCCTTAACTGCTTTGAAAAGTTCAAAAAAGCCATCGTTGAACACGAACTCTTCAATTTTTTTTACGTAATCACCGACTATTCTACGATTAACTATGCCGTCCCTATCGAAAAAAAATGCTCGGCTCATTTTGAAATTTTTGAGATAAACATCTCAATTTTGTCAATTGGATTATCACGGCTATCGCGTTTTGCGCTAACTATTTTATCAACTGTTTCCATTCCTTCAAGCACTTCGCCGAAGATTGAATATTGCTCGTCTAAATGCGGAACATTCGCCACGCAAATAAAAAATTGCGACGAAGCGCTATTGGGATCCTGCGAACGAGCCGCTGAAATTATTCCGCGATTATGATGCAATTTGCTAAACTCAGCGGGCACACGCGTTTGAGACGGATCGCCAAATCCCCACATTTCTCTTGGCTTATCTTTTGAGTTTGGATCGCCGCCTTGAATCATAAAGCCCGGAATTACGCGATGGAACGCTGTGCCATCATAAAATTTTTCTGCAACAAGTCGGTCAAAATTCGCAACGTGCTTTGGAGCAACATCTGGATATAGTTCAATTTTAATTTTTCCAAGTTCTGTGCCATTTTGGACTGCCGTAATCACATACTGTGGTCTTTCCATTTTATTATTTTTATCCTTTGCTATTAAAACACTATTTAATGAAACTGATAGCAGAATTGCTATCGAAAGCAACATCAATATTTTTTTCATTTAGTTTACCAATTAAATAATCAACAAAAAACATTTAAATGACTAATAAAAGTAATAAATATTGTTTAATAAAAACGGCATTATAATTGATATGCAGAACGAAACTACCACGGTAGTTTTGCGTTAATGCGGTGCATTCCGCTTATCGCTTTTTTTGAGAAATGAAAAATTTATGAAAAAGAAAAATACATTTTATATATTGCTTGCGGCTCTCGCGATTTTTATCGCCGCGGCGAGCGAAGTTTTTGCTGATAATTTGCCAGAAAAAGTATTGATTGGCTATTGGCATAATTGGGAAAATCCAGCTGCTCCTTTCATCGCACCCGAAAAAGCACACCCCGCATATAACATTATTAATATAGCATTTGCCACCCCGCGCGATGGCACAGATTATGACATATATTTTCACCCTTTAATTATCAAAAAAGATGACTTCAAGTCGAGAATCAAAAATATGCAATCGCAAGGGAAAAAAGTACTGCTATCAATCGGCGGCGGCAATACATCTATTACATTAGACAGCACTTACGAAAAAGATGTGTTTGTGCAATCAGTCCTCAGATTACTTGTTGATTATGAATTTGACGGTATCGACTTAGACTTTGAAGGAAATTCTATAAAAATCACAGGCGGGACTATCGAATCGCCCATTGACTCTTGCGTTATTTTGGTAATTGATGCCGTCAAAGAAATAATGGCGGATTACCACAACCACTTTAAAAGAAAAGCGATTTTGACTATGGCGCCGGAGGCGGCTTATGTGCAAGGCGGGCAAAGCGGATTTGGTGGCGTGTGGGGAGCTTACTTGCCGATTATAGACGCACTGCGAGATTCCATCGACATAGTGAGCGTTCAGCTGTATAATAGCGGTGATATGTATGGGTTAGATTGGGGAATATACTCGCAAGCAACATCGGATTTTATAGTCGCTATGACAGAAAAGCTAATCAAAGGATTTAATACAAAAGGTGGATTTTTCAAAGGCTTGCCAGAGTCAAAAGTAGCTATTGGCTTGCCTGCGTGCAATCGTGCTGCGGGAGGTGGCTTCACTCCATTCGACTCCGTTAATTCGGCAATTAATTATTTGTTAGGCAAAAGCACAACTCCCGCTGGCTCTTACAAGCTAAAGCAAGACGGCGGCTATCCAAAGTTGCGAGGTATGATGACTTGGTCAATTAATTGGGACGCTTCGGATTCCTGCTCATATTCATACGCATTTGCAGAAAATTTTATAGAAAATTTTGCCACCAAGCCGCTATCTATCGCATCGTCGCAGCCAAGCAAGAAAACAAGGACAATCGATGATATTTATTTTGACTTATTTCCCAATCCAGCCAGATCATATATTGAAGTGAAATTGCCAGATTTTGCTACAAATTTCCTGCCGCTTACTTACGAAGTTAGAAATATCGATGGGCAAACCATCAGCCGTGGCAAAACCGATAAGATTAATTTCAAAGTGGATATTAGAAATTTCCCGAAAGGCATATATTTTATTAGTATTTATGACTATACAGATAAATTTATGAAGGAATGAGTTCCAGAAACAATATACAAAAATAATCTTGCTAATCCTTTAATCCTGAGAATCGCGATTCAGACTGTAAAAATAGATGTCCTACACCTCGAAGGTGTAGGACATCTGAGAGAACAGCGGGCAGCCGCTTTTGCGCGAAGCTGCCCGATTTTGCCTATAAACCAGAAATAGTCATTTCTTCGATTTTTAAAGTTGGGCAAGCAAATGCCATCCTCGTATTTGGGTCATTGCCTACCATTTTAATGCCTTGCAACATTTTTCCGAGATTGCCCGAAATTGTAACTTCCGAAACTGGATAGGTTAGCTCGCCTTTCTCTATCCAAATGCCATAAGCGCCCTTTGAAATATCACCCGAAGTCGGCACGGTGCCTTGCCCGATAGTCGAGCAAAGCAATAAGCCTTTGTCTACCGATTTGATAATTTCGGCTTGCGAATATTTGCCCGGCTTAATAGCTAAGTTAGTCGGAGCGGGTCCAGTTGGCTTCATCGATAGTTTTTTAGAAGCATAATTACTTAAAAAGTAATTTTTCAGCACTCCGTTTTCGATAATATCGAGCTTTCTGCCTATGACGCCGTCGCCATCAAATGGAACAGTTGCCCTGCCGCCCGGCAGCAAAGCATTATCGCTTAGCGAAATAGCTTCGCTTGCAACTTTTTCGTTGATTTTCCCAGCTAAAAAGCTGCGTTTCATATAAATATTACCGCCAGAAAGGCATTCAACTAAAAATCTTAAAAACATCCCCGAAGCAATTTCAGGTTCTAATACGATAGGTGTATTTTGAGTCTTGATTTTTCTTGCGCCGACCATTCGAGCAGTTTGAAAAACAGCTTTTTTTGCAATTTCGTCAATCGGCAGCAAATCATTAAACGCACGCGACGAATCGCTATGACCATCTTCGTATAAATTATCGCCTTCGCCAGCCTGCAACCATACCCCAACGCTGCTGTTCGACCTTTTATAATTTGCGGAAAAGCCATTGCTATTTGCCATATAAGAAGTGCCGACTGAATTGCTAAAGCCAGCGCCAGAAGAACGCTTAATCCTTTTGTCCGCAAGGCACATTTTTTCGAGTTCGATAGCCATTTGCACTTTTTTCTCGGGCGGAACGCTTTCGGCACCCGCATCATACAAGTTCAATTTTTCTATGTCAAAATTGATTTTTTCAAATTCAGCCAGAGCCGAATATTCATCAGCCGACAAATATTTAGCCTTTGCGATAGAGCTTTCAATTAGCTTATCCAAAGTCGTATCCGACAAATCAGAAGTAGATGCCGTTGCAACTTTATTATCGACAATAATTTTCAGCGAGAGCGAAGTAGAGCCAGCAGAAATTAACTGC
>JAKIZN010000120.1 GCA_022708005.1 Bacteroidota bacterium
AACATCGCCGCTTTAATAAGCGAGCCTATACTTTTGCTCCCTAAATGCTTTGCTACTGCTTCTTTAGTTACAAATACGAATAAAACTCCGACAAAAAACAGTCCTATCATTAGATAGAGAGCCATCTCCATAAAGAGATTAAACAATATAAAAAAAAAGTCTGCCAATAGCCTATCCTTATTAATTTTTTAGCAGCGACGAAAATTCATCTACATTATTTTTAAATTATAATTAATGAAACAATAATTAAGACAAGTTTTATGAATATAAGTTTAATATAATTTTTAATTTTATTGCAGATGAATTTATTTAATCCAATAAATAATATATCACAGCGTTTTTTTATTTTAGATACCAATAGTTATAAAACTTTTGTCCGAGGCATAAATGATTATAAACCAACAAGATTTTGAACTCAAATTTCTCGAAGAAAGAGTGAAAGAATTAAATTGCTTATACAGCGTAGAAGAAGCTATAAACGATACAAACAGCACTTTTGACGAGATTTGCAATAAGATAATTAATATTATTCCAAGTGGATTCCAATATAAAGACGACTGCAAAGTAAAAATTGCCCTTTATGACAATGTATGCAAATCAGATGGCTTTAAAAAAGGCACGGCAATTATAAACGAAGCTATTTACGAGCAAACCAAAGAGGTCGGCAAAATAATCGTTTCTTACAGCTCCGAGCGAGAAGGCGAAGCAGTATTTTTAGACGAAGAGCGACGGCTAATAAGGACTATCGCCGATAGGCTTGGTCATTACGCATTATACCAAAAACTTAAAGTGCTATTCAGCGAAATCGATGCAGAAAATGGTGCAATAGATAAGACCAAAAAAGAATGGTATGTCGTGCTGGATATTATAAAAAAGACTGACCAGAGCCTATTTTCGATTATATCGAGAAAGATGCTAAACAATCTATTTTGCAAGGGTATTGACGAATCGAAAGAGCTGTTTTTGAAATTAGGCTCTAATATCGAAATGCAGCCGACTTCAGCCGAAATAAATCGACCATCTAAAAAACAAGTGCTTGAAAATTCATTTTACTTGGGCAATGAAATATTCGACGTAGCTTCAAAATATTTCTCGGATAGCGACTTATTGCTGCAAATACAGAAGTGGATACACGAAGAGAAATCACACTTTTTGGTGAAAGCATTAGCAAACTTAAACACTCCGCTGCCTGAAATTGCAGACGCCATACGCCGCTTTCACCAAATTACCCCTGTTGCAGTCAAAGATTTTACATCGCCATTGCACAAAGGAATATTAGTCTCGCTAATCCGCAGATTTTTGACAGACCAATTGGAGTATATCGATATAGCGAAGAACTTTTGCAGCATCACAGACTTCCACGACTTGCTGCAAAATATCATTTTCCCAAGCGAGAGCCACGGCAGGCTCGGCGGCAAAAGTGCGGGCATATTTTTAGCTAAAAAAATCGTCGAAAAAGTAGATGACCCAGACGGATTTCTCAAAAATATCAAGCTGCCTAAAACTTGGTATATTACTTCCGATGGGCTTATGGCTTTCCTTAATTACAATAATTTAGAAGATATTATTGAGCAAAAGTATAAGCAGATGGACGAGATTCGCCAAGAGTATCCCCACGTAATTCAAGCTTTTAAGAACTCACACTTTCCAGCAGACGTTATGAATGGGCTGTCGAGTGCGTTGGATGATTTTGGCGATAATCCTATAATTGTCCGCTCTTCAAGTTTGCTTGAAGATAGGCTTGGCTCTGCATTTGCAGGCAAATATAAAAGTTTATTTCTTGCTAATCAGGGCACCAAAAAAGAGCGGCTCGAAGCACTATTGGATGCGATTGCCGAAGTATATGCTTCCACTTTTAGCCCAGACCCAATAGGCTATAGAATGGAGCGACAACTGCTTGATTACAATGAAGAAATGGGAATTTTGCTGCAAGAAGTGGTTGGTAAAAAAGTTGGCAATTACTTCTTCCCTGCTTTCGCGGGAGTTGCCTTTACAAATAATGAATTCCGCTGGTCGCCGAGAATAAATAGGCAAGACGGCTTGGTTAGGCTCGTAACGGGGCTTGGCACTCGCGCTGTAGATAGAATAGGCGATGATTATTCTATTTTAATTGCGCCCGGGCAGCCAGATTTAAGGGTAAATCTAACGTATCAAGATGTAGTATCTTACGCACCAAAGAAAATAGACGTCATTAATCTTGAGACTAACACATTTGAAACTATACTTATACGCGACTTAATAAAAGTCGCAAAAAACAGCTATCCTATGCTTAATGAAGTTTTTTCTATTATCGAAGAAAATCACATCAGGCAACCGTTTGGCTTGGGTATCGATACAGATAAAAATGATATAGTTGTTACATTTGAAAATTTAATTTCGAAAACAAATTATATCAAACAGATAAATTTCTTGCTAAAACACTTGAGCGAAAAGTTGCAAACGCCCGTAGATTTGGAGTTTGCATGCGATGGCAATTCTTTGTATATATTGCAATGCCGTCCGCAAAGTTCTGCAGTCGAAGGGATTTCGGCTAATATTCCGAGCAATATACCGCCAGAGCGGATGATTTTCTCGGCGAACAAATATATTTCTAACGGAAAAGTTAATGATATTGTATATATCGTATATGTCGACCCCGACCAATATGCTAAGCAGGAAAGTTTGGATAGTTTGCTCGATATTGGCAAAGCTGTAAGCAAGCTCAATAAAATATTGCCGAAGAAAACATTTATTTTGATGGGTCCGGGTCGCTGGGGCAGCCGCGACGACATTAGGCTTGGAGTAAAGGCAACGTATTCGGATATTAATAACACCGCTGTTTTAATAGAAATCGCAAAGAAGAAAGGGAATTACTTGCCCGAACTGTCTTTCGGAACACATTTTTTCCAAGATTTAGTCGAGTCGGCTATACGCTATTTACCGCTATATCCAGACGATGAAGGCATTGTATTTAATCATGATTTTTTGTTTAATTCCGAAAATATACTTGATAGATTTTGCCCGGAATATAGCCATATTGGCGATGCGTTAAAGTTGATTAATGTTAAAGAAGTTACTGGCGGATTAGTGCTAAGAGTGCTAATGAACGCAGACGACAGCTATGCCGTCGGCATGCTTGCCGATCCAGCAACGTCGGCAGTAAGAGGTATCGAAACGGCAGACGCAATGGCAATCCTATACGATAAGCTAAACGACGAACCTTTGCAATGGCGAAGAAGAATGGTAGATAGCATAGCCGAAAATTTAGACCCAAAGAGATTCGGAATTAAAGAGCTATACCTTTACGGTTCTGTATTCGACGGAACGGCTTCTCCTAAATCGGATATTGATTTTGTTTGTATTTTCGATGGCACTGCGGAACAGCACCGAGACTTTGGTATATGGCTCGAAGGCTGGAACTTGGCTCTGAGCAAGATAAACTATAATAGGAGCGGCTATAAACTCGATAGATTCATCGATATACGAATATTAACCAAAGCGGAGCTTGAAAATCAAAAATACTTCGCTGATATAATAGAGAAAACAAATAAAAAGGCAACAAGGCTGCGATTAATGGACGAAAGGCTATAGCATTAGCGAGACTTTATAAGAAAATTTATAATTTTCTATATTATATTATTAATTAGCATTAACTTTGAAAACAAAAGGCAATATTCAACGTCAAATTTAAGTAAGCTGTGCATTTTTAATATTCTGGAGTATTTATGATACAAAAATTTTATGATTTGTTAGGCGATAAATCCGAGTACTATCTTGGTTTTGACAGTCCAAAAATTTCCAAAGAAATGATAACAACGCCTTCATCTGATTTTGTCGATAAAATATGGCTAAATTCAGATAGAAACAACAGAGTGATAAGCAACTTGCAGCGGCTTTATGGACACGGCAGATTAGCCAACACTGGCTATATGTCTATATTACCAGTCGATCAAGGCATTGAGCATTCGGCAGGCGCCAGCTTTGCTAAAAACCCTGCATATTTCGACCCTGAAAACATAGTTAAATTGGCTATCGAAGGTGGCTGCAATGCTGTGGCTTCAACTTACGGCGTGCTCGGAATAGTTGCTCGCAAATACGCTCACAAAATTCCGTTTATCGTCAAAATCAACCATAATGAACTGATAACTTATCCAAATGAGTTCGACCAAGTTATGTTCGGCACTATTGAAGAAGCGTATAATATGGGTGCTGCGGCTGTTGGAGCGACTATTTATTTCGGCTCGGACAATTCTCGCAGGCAAATAGTTGAAGTTGCCGAGGCTTTCCAATATGCCCACGAACTTGGCATGGCTACTATTTTATGGTGCTACTTGCGTAATCCAGAGTTCAAGAAGGACAAGGATTATCACGTATCTGCTGACTTAACAGGTCAAGCTAACCATCTTGGCGTTACGATAGAAGCAGATGTTATTAAGCAAAAATTGCCCGAAAATAATGGTGGATACACTGCTTTGAATATGGGCAATTCGTCGTATGGCAAGATAGACAAGCGTGTATATAGCGAGCTAACAAGCGACCACCCAATTGACTTAACCCGCTATCAAGTAGCTAATTGCTATATGGGCAAGGTAGGTTTAATTAATTCTGGCGGCGCATCTGGCAGCAATGATTTTGCAGAAGCAGCTATTACAGCAATTGTGAATAAACGAGCTGGCGGCTCTGGGCTGATTTCTGGCAGAAAAGCCTTCCAAAGACCGATGAGAGAAGGCGTCGAGCTTTTGAATTTAATACAAGATGTTTATCTAACTAATGAAATTACAATTGCTTAAAGCAATAAGTTGAAGTTTATCAAATATAAGTAATAGGCAGCGGATAATGATACTGCAAGTCCGATAATTTATTGCAAATTGGAGTAATTATCTTTACTCGCTGCCTATTTTGGCAATACCACCCGACAGAAAAACGTCGATATATGAGTTATCTATGTTTCAACTCTGGGCTACCCGAAATGAGCGAATTAAATGGAAAACTTATATATACTATTGGGCATTCCACTCATAGCTTGGCTGATTTTATCGCTATGCTGCAATCTTTTGAAATAAAAATACTTGCAGATATACGCAGTCTGCCGGGCTCTCGCAAATATCCCCAATTCAACAAGGAAGATTTGGCAATATCTTTGGCAGATGCTAAAATACAGTATTTGCACCTATCTAATTTAGGCGGCAGAAGGCGAGTGAAAAAAGATTCGAGAAATAACCGCTGGCGAAATGATTCTTTCAAGGGATACGCTGATTATATGGAAACGAAGGAATTTGAAGCCGCAATAGAAAATTTAGAAAGCATTGCAACAAAAGAGCCAACAGCTTATATGTGCGCCGAAGCGGTTTGGTGGCGATGCCACCGCTCTATGGTCTCGGACTATTTAAAAGCAAAAGGCTGGGAAGTGCGGCATATTATGGGCATTGGCAAATCTGAATTGCATAAATACACTTCGCCCGCAAGAGTCGTTGGCACGACTGTTTTTTACTGCGATGATGATATTGGTATTGAGCTGTAGCGGTTTATACCAAAACAATGTAATAGGACTTCTAACCTCAACCCCCAACCCCTTTTCCGAGTGGAGAAGGGAAGGAAAAAGTAGATGTCCTACATCTTCGAGATGTAGGACATCTTAAAGCCAAAAAGCAACGACCCTGAAAGGGTCAAATGTTTGTAGTAATGAACAATCAGCGAGTTATACGACTCCGTAGGAGTCGCATTAGGTTAAATTTATACGACTCCGTAGGAGTCGCATTATGTATGCAATCTTATTTTCTACAAACATCAAATCCCTTCGGGATTAAAATAAAAAAAGCAAGGGAGCATGCCCCCTTGCCTAATACAAGTTAATTCTGTAATAATCAATTATCTGACTATTACTATTCTCGCCGTCTGAACGCTGCCATCAACGTTTATCATTGCCTGATATACGCCG
>JAKIZN010000121.1 GCA_022708005.1 Bacteroidota bacterium
ATTTTGTAGCTATCCCAGATTTTTTTGCAGGAGTAAATTTAACGTAATCTACAACGGCAAGCGCTGCGTTATTAAATAAGTTACGTGAGCTTTCCAATACTTTTTTCTCTTCTATATTCCCTTTTTCGTCTATCAATAGCTCTAACAAAACTTTGCCTTCTATGCCTTCCTCTTTCGCCCTTTGTGGATATACCAAGTTATTTATAATGTCGTAATAATCGTAATATGGCGCCTCGTCGTAATTGGGTTGTTCTAACTGCAACTGATTGGCAAAATTGCCTCTTGAAGCATTTGGGTCTTCTATTGCCTTAGCTTCGACTGCCACGCCGCTCACTTTACTCGCATTTGGAGAAAATAGGATTTTTTCTGTGTTTTTCAATAAGATAGCTAAATTGTTGAGCAAATTAATTTTGCCCGGTATTATTGCATATTTATTTTTTTGAATGATAAGCTGTTCGCCTGCATTAGCTTTTTTTAGCATATCCTCCGACTTGTTAGTCAATAATTTATACTTTTCGGCTTTTTCTATTTTAGAAATTTTATCGTTTTGAAAAACTGCTACCGATGCGAGCATATAAAATTGCCACGCAGATGAATAATCTTGAATTTCGCTCATCGCATCGCCTAATTCTATCCATTTCTCGATTGGTGTTTCGCTAACGTCTTCGCCCAGAAAAGAGGTCAGCCCTGTATAAATCACTTTCAGGTCTTTAGCATATATTCCTAATTTTATTTCGTCAATATCAGATTTTGCAAATAAACTTGAACTTATAAGCATTAATATCGCTGTCAAGTAAATTGTTGCTTTCATGTTTAAATTTCCTCAAGTTAGAAAAAAATCAAGATATCAAATATACTAAAAGTTTGAAACTAATCAAAAGTAAAAAAATGGCTGCCTCAAAAATAGACAGCCATTCATCATTTCTATTAGTATCCCCGAAAATAAAATAGATGGAAAGTCGCCGCATTTTTGCGAGACGCTATCCCAAAATATCCTTAATATTCTACATTTTCATTGATAGGCTCTATTCTATCGACCCCATCATCTGGACATCTCTGATGTATTTTATATGAAGCGGAAAGCGTAGTAACAGGTACTGCCAGCAGCCTTTCCTTTGCTATCAATATACCGCACACACGGCATATACCATAGGTTTTATCCTTTATTCTCAATAGCGCCTCATCAAGTTTTTTGATATAATCCTTGATTCTTTGAATTTGAGCGTAAGTTTTCTCTTTTTCCATTGCTTCGGAGCCTTGCTCTGCCATGTGCATCGAGTATATCATACTTTCTTCGGCAAAGTCGTAATTAGTAAGGTCTTCCAAGCGTTCATTGAGCATCCTCAATTCATCAAGCGCCTCGCTTCTTGCTTCGAGGATAACCACTCTAAACATTTCCAATTCTTCATCAGAATAGCTCGGAGTTACTGCTGGAGCAACTGGCGTTTCCTCAGGCTTGTCGGCTGCTTTGCTTGCAGTCTCTTTAGCAACTGATTTCTTTGGACTGCTTGCTTTTTTAGTCGCGGCTTCTTTCTTAGGTTCTTCTGTTTTAGCTGACTTTTTGGACGTCGCAGTTTTCTTTGGCTTAGCGACTTCTGTTTCTAATTTGGCGGTTTCTTTAGCTGCGCCAGATGCTTTGGCAACTTTTTTAGTCGCGGCTTTTTTTGGGGGTTCTTCTACTTTGGCAATTTCTTTAGCAGCAGCCTTTTTCGGCTTATCTGCGCCCTTTGCCGAGCTTGTAGTCTTTACGGCAACATCTTTTTTGAGTTCCTCAGCTTTAGTTGCCTTTTTGGAAGTAGCTGTTTTCTTTGGCTCTTCCTTAACTTCGCTTTTCTTTGATTTAGTAGCCATAGTGGTATTCCTTCAATTTAATCAATTTCATTTAAATGTTGCGCCCGTAAAGGCTAAAAATTAACTGTCATTGCGTCCTGCTCATAACATTTAACAAACAATAACGCAATGACAAAGCAATTTATTTTAAAGATATAGATAAAAATGTAAGATTTAAGTTATTTTTTTGAAATCTTGACAAAAATATTTATATCATCAATCTCGAGAACATCGGGTTTCGTTAATTGCTCAGTGAATTCTATATTCTCCGTCAATGTCTCATTTTTAATATATTCCTTCATTGCATCTATTGCTTTGCGAATTTCTGCATCAGCAGTAATTTTAATTTCAATTCTATCTGTTACATCAAATCCAGAGGATTTTCTCAGATTTTGGATTCTATTAACAAATTCGCGTGCAATGCCTTCCTTCACTAATGCATCATCAAGGCTCGTATCAAGCGCCACCGTTACAGCGTTTTCGCTGGCAACGAGCCACCCTTCTATATCTTCGCTAAATACTTCTACGTCTTCAGCCGATATTTCATAGCTTTCGCCATCAATTTGCAACTTAAATGAACCGCTGATAATAAGGCTATTAACATCTTTGCTCGCCATTTCCTTTATAGCATTAGCTACTTTTTGCGTAACTTTGCCGAATTTTTTGCCGATTGTCTTGAAATTAGCCTTAGCCCTTTTGCTCACAATCGAAGATGTTTCATCGGTTACAAATTCAATATCTTTAATATTGATTTCCTCTTTAATAACGTCGATAACGGCTTGTATGTCTCGCCTTTCTTGCGGAGTATCCACTGGCAGCAGTATTCTGCGGAGCGGTTGCCTTACGCGAATTTTCGATTTTTCTCTTAAAAATCTTGCAAGCGACACAATTCGCTGCGCCACAGTCATTCTTTTTTCTAATGCCAAATCAATTTGAGCCTCATTAACTTCAGGCATATTGCAAAGATGCACAGATTCAGGTTCGCCATCTAATTTGAGTAGCAAGTATATTTTTTCAGCAAGGAAAGGAGCTGCGGGAGCCATAAGAGCAGCAACTATCTTCATCACTTGTCGCAATGTCTGATATGCAGCAATTTTTTCGGCATCTTTTTCGCCCTTCCAAAATCGCCTACGGTTTCGGCGAATATACCAATTAGACAGTTCATAAATTGTAAAATCTTGTATAGCTCGCATTGCTTTAGTAACTTCGTAGTCGTCCATAAACGCGATATAATCTTTTGCTAAACTATTAGCGCGAGAAATTATCCAACGGTCAATTTCTGGCTTTTGCGAGTAAGGTATTTCTGGCTCGCTGCCGTCGAAACCGTCTATATTAGCGTATAATGCAAAGAAAGCATAAGTATTAGTAAGCGAACGGAAAAAGTCGGATATTACTGTTTTTGAAATATCTTCTTCATTAAACAAAGTAGCTTTCCAAGGCGGATTATTTACATATAAATACCAGCGAACAGCGTCGGCACCAAGGCTATTCATAATATCAAATGGATCTATCACATTTCCTTTGGACTTCGACATTTTTACGCCATTTTTATCGAGAATTAGCTCATTCACGATGATATTTTTAAAAGCTGGCTTATCAAACAGTGCCGTTGCAATATTATGCAAAGTATAGAACCAACCACGCGTTTGGTCAATGCCTTCGGCTATGAAATCTGCGGGAAATTGACTTTCAAATAGTTCTCTATTCTCAAATGGATAATGGAATTGAGCAAACGGCATAGAGCCAGAATCGAACCACACGTCTATTACTTCCTGCACTCGCCTATACTTCACTCCATCTTTGATGAATATAATTTTATCGACATAAGGGCGATGCAAGTCGATTTCGGTATCCGCATCTTTGAGCGGAGTAAGGCTGCCATCTTCGTTTTCGATAAAGCCTTCTTTGAGTTGCTCGATAGAACCGACAGCGATAATATCATCTTTGTCGTTTTCGCTAATCCAGAGCGGTAGCGGAGTTCCCCAAAATCTATCGCGAGACAAATTCCAATCTTTCACCTCTTCGAGCCAATGCCCAAATCGCCCTTCGCCTATCTCTTTGGGTTGCCAATTAATTTGCTTGTTTAGCTCAATCATTCTCTCTTTATAGCTCGGCGATTTGATAAACCAGCTCTCGCGAGCGTAGTAAATTATCGGGTTGCCTGTTCGCCAGCAATGCGGATAGCTATGCAAATAGTCATTGGTAGCTCTATATATTTTCCCCGCATATTTTAGCGCTATTATAATATCTTTATCGGCGCCTTCTTCTTGGCGGTCTTCGTAAACCAACTTTTTGACGGCACGCCCTGCGAACTCGCCCATATCATCTGTGAAATGACCGTTTGGAGTAACTGGCTGCAGGAACGGAATTTGATATTTTTTGCTCATCTCATAGTCGTCTTCGCCGAAAGCTGGTGCAAGGTGGACTATGCCCGAGCCGTCGCCTGTTGAAACAAAATCGCCCGGTAGCATAGTGAACGCCTGCGGATATTCTTCCAAATCTACTTTGCAGTATGGGAAAATTTGCTCGTAACGCGTGCCGACTATCTCACTTCCCTTGAACTCTTTTAATATTTCATATTCTCCATCAAGGGCACTCAGTCTTGATTTTGCGAGTACAAGATAATCGACTGTTTCCTCATCTTTACTTTTGCGGACGTTTCGAACTAACACATAGTATATATCTTCGCCAACTGCTGTTGCAACGTTAGCGAGCAGCGTCCAAGGGGTAGTCGTCCAAACAAGTATATGTTTGCCAATAATTTCGGCTATTGGAGAGTCTGTAATCTTCAATTTGATATAGCAATTTGGGTCGCGAACATCTTTATAGCCAAGCGAAAGTTCATGCGAGCTAAGCGGAGTGCCGATAGTAGGCGATTGCGGCACTACTTTGAAGCCTCGATAAATCAACCCTTTATCGAAGAAAGTTTTTAGCGCCCACCAAACCGATTCGATATAATCATTAGTGCAAGTAATATACGCTTGCGACATATCCACCCAATAGCCCATACGCTCGGTAAGGTAGTTCCAGCCCATATCCATATCGATATTTTTATAGACGGACTCTTTGCACTTCGCATTAAATTTATCCATTCCATAGACTTCTATTTGGGATTTGTCTTTTAGCCCGAGTTCTTTTTCTACGGCTATTTCTACTGGAAGCCCGTGAGTATCCCAGCCGGCTTGTCTTCTGACGTAATAGCCTTGCATAGTTTTATATCGGCAAATAGTATCTTTGATTGTGCGAGCCATCATGTGATGAATGCCCGGCTTGCCGTTCACGGTTGGCGGACCTTCGTAAAAGCTATAAACTTTTGATTTATCTGCTTTTTCAAGCGATTTCTCGAATATTTTATTTTCAGCCCAATACTTCAATATTGATTGCTCAATTTCCGGATAAGTGAATTTTTCTGGCAGAGACCTAAACATATACAATTACTTTAAATTAGTTCTAAAACATTAGTTATAAATATATACAAACATTCAAAAAAGATAACTTCAATTATACGATTTTTTTTTCAATTGACAAAATTATTTATGTTTGTCTCTGCCATTTTTTTATATTTTATTAAATCCTTTTGCTCTAACCGAAAAATTTTGTATTATTGAAAATTAAAATATTGAGATGCACAGGAAAATGGACACAGATAGCCCATATAAGTTAGAGGCTCTTGCAAATCATCCTGAATATGGATTGATTAAGTTGAAAAGTAAAGTGTTAGGCGGGAGCGATGCACTTGAGTTTACCTCGGCGCTGCAAGGAGTTAAGGCTATGTCTTTAAAGGCAGTTATCGCTGATTTGTCGGATGTGAGCTTGATTAACAGCACGGGACTTGGCATGCTGGTTGGTGCGGTGAGCAGTTTGCGCAATAGCAACACCGCATTTGCTTTGATAAACATTCCGCCAAAAGTATCTGACTTGCTAACAATCACTCATTTAAACAAAGTATTCAAATGCTATTCGGATATTTCGTC
>JAKIZN010000122.1 GCA_022708005.1 Bacteroidota bacterium
GTTCAAGTCCCTCCAGGCCCACAAAAGCCGAGCATAGCGTTCGGCTTTTTTTTTATGGATATTATATCAATGAGCATTTTGGGATGCTGCATTAGTTTGAATTTGTTGCATATTTTTATTTTTAATCCAAATAATGCAATAGGAACTTTAACTGACTGCGTATCCGTAAGGAAATATTTGGTTTTAAGATGAGGCTACCTTATAAGTCTAGCCTCTTTTTTGATAAAGGAAAGCTAAAATAATTGGGGATTTATAACGTCGCATCTGCTATAATATATAATAAGATAGAATAGTTATGAAATCTAAATATGACAATCAAACGCAAGAGCCTAGTATTCCCCTACCATTAAGCGAACTTATACCAAAAGCTCATCCAGTTAGAGTTATAAATAGAATTATTAACGAAATTGATATAGGCGAAATAGAAGAAGAATATACCTGCGACGGAGTAACGAGCTATTCATCAAGAATGCTGATAAAATTATTGATTTACTCCTATATGAACAATGTTTATTCAGGTCGCCGAATAGAAGAATTGACTCAAGAATACATTCATTATTTGTGGCTTAGTGAAATGCAAAGACCAGACCACAACACGATAAACCGCTTTCGTTACAAGTATGCAGCAGGCAATTTTAAAATGGTATTCTCACGCATAGTCTTATTTTTTAATAAATCTGGTGTATTGACTATCACAGAAACCCATACAGATAATACAAAAATAAGAGCAAATACTAATAAATACAGTTTTGTATGGGGCAAAGGCGTGCAAACTGATAAGAAAGTAATACTTTCGCAAGTAAATGAATTATGGAATTATGCAAGAAAGATATGCAAAAAAGAATTGAAAGATACTCGCCCTAACACGTCTTCAGAAATAAGCCATGAAGTATTACAAGAGGTAATAGAGGAAATTAATCAGACAAGAGAAAATAAAGATATATAAAAAAGTTCGTTCAAAAATCACGATAGTAAAGAAAATTTTGCCTATTAAATTGAAAGAACATTAAGCGTTTTTATGTTAAATTTAAAATAGGCAGTTTGTAGATAATGAATTGTAAAATTAAGTTCTCCCCCTCACCTCAATCATTGCATAAATCCGACATTAGATAATTTATTACTTTGACTACATCTTCGATTTTTTTTAGTTTGATGTAATGATTTAATTTCGCGATTGATGCACGCAAATTTGGATTGCTATTGACTACATTTAAGTTGGTGCGACGCAAGGCTATTAGAGCGTTATTTGTCCTATCGGTGCGAGTGCTTTCTTCGATTGCCTTTTGGCGACGGTAAAGCTGAATATCTTTTGGATTAAGCGGTATATATCTTGTCGTTTTGCTCATTTGCTTTGTGCCTTGATTTCTTTAAACATTATTGACGCATAGTTAATTAGCGACGCTACAATAAGAATAACGGACAAATACATAAAAATTGTAAAGACCAATTTCCAGTCTAATACCGCTATCACCATACTCAAAGAAACAGAAAGAGCCGTCAGCTTGCCGAGCATATTCGATGGCAAAACTATTTTTATCCTTCTGGCTGCTAATACTCCGCCGAGCATTATCAACAAATCTCGTCCTAATACTACCACTGCATACCATATAGGCATTCTTGCTTGCAGCAGCAATACTATCACGAGCATCGCCACAAACAACTTATCGGCAAGCGGGTCTAAAACTTTACCTAATTCAGATTTTTGATTAAACCGTCGAGCAATTGTGCCATCTGCTATGTCTATCAATCCCGCGATTATACATAGCGTAGCTGCCGCCGTATTGTGCAAGTGCCACAGCAGCACAGCGGTCGGCGGTATCATCAAAAGCCGTATTGTGCTTAATATATTTGGCACGGTAAGTATTTTATTTTGCTCTTTTTCTAACAAAGCATAGCCCTAAAATAATTGATAAAAATATGCCCGGAAGCATTGGTTCAAAATTACTTGTAAATTCTAAAAAAATCAAGTTGAATTTAGCAGAAAATTCATTGGACAGAGTCCATAGCGAAGTGATAATTATACCGCTTATCATTATTATCATACTATGCCGCGAAGATAAGTAATATTTTTTACTATAACTTACAGTTAGCGGAACAATTAACGCCGGCACGGCAATCGATGAAGTTTTGAAAATCAAATCTATCGCAGAAGGAATAGCCAAAGCCATAAATATGCCTATAACTCCCGTTGCTATCAATCCAATTTTTGAGCCAAGACTTTTGCTGATTTTCCTAAAAATCATAGGAAAAATATCATTGCCGAAAGTGGAAGCACTGATAAACGCATAGCTTTCAAGAGTGGACATCACAGTTGCAATAAGTGCGACCAAAAACAAGCCCTTCCAAATCGGCGGCAGCACCGCATCAGCCAGCGATGGATAAGCATTCAATGGGGTGTCTATTGCATAAAATCCAGCCGCATAAAGCCCGGTCATCAGTGTCAGAAAGTCAAAAATCATCCAAAAAACTATTGAAATCAATATGCCATTATATGCTATTTTAGGGTTTTTAGCAGAAGCACAGCGTTGGTGAAAACTTGGATCGATAAAAGTTTGGAAAGCAATGACATACCACGCAGCCACATATTGCCAAGAGAGCGTGCCATTAACCGTTAAATGTTCGCTTGGCAGTTTGCTAAACATCTCTGGCAGGCTACCAAGGCTGAGCATGGAAAAGATAAGCAATGCTCCGAATCCTATATACATAAATATGAATTGCGCCGTATTGGTTATTATATCCGCCTTCAGCCCGCCATGATATATAACTAACAGCGAAATCGACGTGCCGATTATCAGAGAAAATATTTGGCTTAGCCCTGAAAACATCTGAATCAGCGAGCCAAGCATCAATATATAGGCAGCGGGTATTGTGATAATTAAAATTATCGCCGAAGATATTAGGCTTGCCTTTGAGCCATAGTGCTTTTTTATTTGCTCTGGAATAGTGGCGGACTCTGCCGAGCGTATTTTTTTAGAAATAAAAATTGCAAAGAATAAAGCTGCGATATAATACGGCAAGCCAAAACAAAAAAAAGCGACTATCCCATAGTTATAGACAAATTCGCCCATGCCCATTATATTGCCATACCACGTGGCAACAAGCGACGCTACAAAAAAAGGGATGGTAACTCTTCTGCCTGCAAGTATATAATCATCGTCGTGCTTGTTGCTTGCCTTTTTGTATATTTTATATCCGATAAATGAAATCAGAATAAAATAGAAAACAACAACCAAAATATCAGCTAAAGTCAGTTTCACTGCATAGCCTTTGCTGCTTTATAATATTCAACAGTTAGCCTTAGCCCTTCATCAAAATCAACCGAAGGCTTCCAGCCGCATATCTCGTATAGTTTTTGTGGGCTTATCACGCTTCTTCTTTGCTCCCCAATTTTCGCGGGTCCGTGAAATTCTTCGCAGCTTGCTCCTGTTAATTCCTTCAATTTATTAAATATATAATTTACATTGGTTTCAATCCCCGTCCCCACATTAAAAATTCCCTCAACCTTATCATCAAGCGACTTTACGTTTGCCGATACTACATCATCGATAAAAACATAATCCCGCGTGATAAGCCCATCGCCATTAATAACGGGCTGCTCGCCGCTAAGCATTTTGCCGATAAATATAGCAACCACTCCCGCTTCGCCTTTGGGATTCTGCCTTGGTCCGTATACGTTGCCATAGCGAAGCATAGTTGTGGCAATGCCATAGCTTTGGCTATAGTAATATAAGTATTTTTCGTTCGCGAGCTTAGCTATACCGTAAGGAGAGCATGGGTTGGTCGGCTGACTTTCATCGGCTGGAAACACGTATTGCTCGCCATAAATTGTGCCGCCGGAGGACGCAAAGATAACTTTTTTTACTTTATGATTTTTAGCCGCTTCATATAAGTTAAGGCTACCTACAATGTTATTCATCGCATCATTTCTTGGGTCATCGACAGAAAAGCGAACGTTCATTTGCGCCGCTTGATGGCAAATAATATCGAATTTCTCTTCTCGAAAAATCGAATCAATTTTGTCGCTATTAATATCTATTTCTATAAATTTCGCTTCTTTGTTTATATTTTCGAGCATTCCAGATGATAAATTGTCTATAATAACAACTTGGTGCCCCAATTCAATAAACTTATCTGCCAGATGCGAGCCAATAAATCCAGCTCCGCCAGTTACGCATATTTTCATTATTGCCTGCTTAAAAATAAATAAAAATAACAAAAAAAAATGAAATTTAGAATATCGATTTCAAATTTGAAGTAATTCAACCCAAATAATGTATTAGGAATTTTTCTATTACCTATTAGCTATTTTCCAGATGGGGTTGTCTCAAAAGGTTTCTGATGCATTATTTGGAATTATTTTAATCCCGAAGGGATTTGATGTTTGTAGAAAATAAGATTGCATAACTTTATGCGACTCCTACGGAGTCGTATAAAGTGCCGATTATTTATTACTACAAACATTTGAACCCTTTGGGTTCGTTACAATTTTGCTTTAAGATGTCCTACACCTCGAAGGTGTAGGACATCTGGAAAACTCGGACGCTCTCACCTGTCAACTTATGAGACAGCCCCATCTTAAAACCTAACCTTTCTTTACGGATAGACAATCAGTTAGTGTTCCTAATGAATTATTTGGGTTCAATCAACAGCAAATCAATATGCAAGAAATAAATTTCATATAATCCACTAAAAAGCATAATCATTACGATAAAAATCACTAAATTTGTAATCTGTATTGTTTAACTCGAATAAAATTAATATAAAATGAAAAAAGAATTTGCTAAGGCGTATCAACCAAATGAAGTAGAATCGAGATGGTATAATGAATGGACGAAGCAAGGGATTTTCAAAACTCGTGAGCAGTCCGAAAAGCCCGCATATAGCATACTTATGCCACCGCCAAACGTAACTGGTATACTGCATTTTGGTCATGTGTTGAACATTACGCTGCAAGATTTATATATCAGAATGAAACGAATGAACGGAATGGAATCGTGCTGGTTTCCGGGGACAGACCACGCTGGCATAGCTACGCAATCGAAAGTGGAAGCTGCGCTAAGAGAGGAAGGAATAACCCGCTATGATTTGGGCAGAGAAAAGTTTACCGAAAAAGTTTGGGAATGGAAAGAAAAGTACGGTGGCATTATTTTAAAGCAAATTCGCACGCTCGGAGCTTCTTGCGATTGGGATAGGACTCTTTTCACGATGGACGAATCGGCATCAAACGCGGTGAAAGAAGTTTTCGTAAGGCTGTTCGATGAAGGATTAATATATAAGGGCAAGCGGATAATCAACTGGTCGCCTTTAGCCCAAACAGCACTTTCTGACGAAGAAGTAGATTTTAAGGAGGTCAAAGAGCATCTTTATACAATGAGATACTACTTTGAAAACGGCACTGATTACCTAAAAGTAGCAACGGTGCGTCCCGAAACAATATTTGGCGACACAGCAGTAGCCGTCAATCCAGAGGACGAGCGATATAAGGCAATGATAGGTTGCAAAGTAAGAGTGCCGCTAACTAATCGATATATCGAAATTATTGCAGATGACTATGCGGATCCGAAATTTGGCACGGGCTGTGTGAAAATTACCCCAGCTCACGACCCGAATGACTTTTTAGTCGGCGAAAGGCATAATTTAGAGATAATCAATACAATAAATCCAGACGGCAGCTTAAATGAGTTGGCGGGCGAGTTTTGCGGATTAGACAGATTTAAGGCGAGAAAAGCTATATTGAAACAGCTTAAAGAAAAGGATTTGATTGAAAAAATTGAAGATTATACGCATA
>JAKIZN010000123.1 GCA_022708005.1 Bacteroidota bacterium
TATGTACCGTTTGCCCATCGATTGGGATTGAGCAAAGTAAAAATGGAGCTTGAAAATCGCTCTTTTTATTATGTAGATCGAAGCGCGTATGAGGCAATAAGAGACTCGCTCAACACTAAGCGCCGCGATTTTATAAATTATATCAAATCATTCACCGATTTAATCCAACAAAGCTTGCGAGATAAGCACATAGAATCCACTATATCCATAGTGCACAAGCATGAATATGAAATATATCAAATGACTAAGACAGGGAAAAATTTAAGCGAAATAGATAATTTTTACTCGCTTGTAGTTATTCTCCATACCGACGATGTCCATGAATGCTATCGTGCTCACGGTGTGCTTGCAAATGCTTTTCATGCTACCGGATTTGCGGATTATGTAGCAAATCCTAAAATCGACTGGTTCCGTTCGCTAAATACTGAATTATTCGGACCCGATGGCAAGCGGGTGGAAATCCTTATTCGCACTGAGGAAATGGAGAAAATAGCAGAGGAAGGCTTTGCGGCAAGCTTTACATTGAAATCTGGCAGAATTAGAGCTTTAAAGATTGATGACCAAGATTTGGAAAATTGGGGTTCTTGGATGCAAGATATAGTTCTATCCGAAGGTGAAAAAGCTCCGCAAATAATTTGGGAGTCCATAAAAGTTAATTTGTTTGATGGCGAGCTTAATGTATATACAAAAGATGCCACAAATATCAAATTGCCACAGGGCGCAAGCTTGCTTGATTTTGCTTTTGCTGTTGATAAAGAGTTAGGTATGAGGTGTATATCAGGCAAAGTGAACGGCACAGTGAAAAACTTAAACTATAAATTAAAAAATAACGATAAAGTCGAAATCATATCTTCTCCTAATAGCATTCCTTCTTATGATTGGCTAAATAGTGTAGTAACTCATAGAGCCGTTTACCATCTCCATAACTACTTTAAAAATAACCCTCATCATATCAACTCCATCAGGCAAGAGCGAGAAAATTACGATGTAAAGCTAAGAATTAAAGGCGAAGACCGCGACGGCATGCTGTTAGATATAACCGCCTCAATAGGCTCAAGCAATATAAGACGAGTAAATCTTTACGCTTCCGGCGACCTATTTGAAGGAGCGATAACAATCCACGTCAAAAATGATGGGCAGCTCAATGAAATTTTTGCAAAGCTCTTGATAGTAAAGGGCGTAACAAGCGTAGAAAGGATTGCCGATGACGCATAAACCAAAACTTTGAAAGAAACAAATTAATGAGATTAACCGATCATTTAGATAAAATTTCTTGGTCTGTGGCAGATAAATTTTTATTTGTTGGCTATGGGCTTGTTACTATATTTCAATTTGAAGCTATGGCGCCCGAGCAAATGGGGCTTTTCGGCTTGCTTTTTGGTATTTTCTCTTGGATATTTATTATCAGCGACTCGTTTGCCTTGCAGCCGATAATACAGTTCGGAGCAAAAGCAGAGCAGCGTAGCTTTGTCAATACTATTTCTATGCTGCTGCATATATTGATTACCCTCGGCGTTTCCTTTATTCTGTATTTGCTGAAGTCTCCTATTAGTTCGGTATTTAGCGAGCCGCGGTTAGTTGATGTTTTTACGTTTTTACCGCTGCTGGCATTGTTTAGCATCCCAAGAACATACGCTCTGAAAATATTTTATCGCGATGCCAAAATGAACAATGTTTTTTTCTCGAACTTGGCTTACTTTGGCGTTATGAGTGCTATGACTTTTTTCTATATTTTCACTAAGTCCTACATTGATTTTTATGATATTGTTACTTTAAACATAGCTGGAAATACAGTTAGTTCATTGCTTTCGACGCTTTTGATAAAATCTGACCTAAAATTTACTTTGCAAGGAAACATAAAAATCTCCGGAATTGTAAAATTTTCAACATCTTATACATTAACAAGCGCGATACATTTGACTCCGCGGCAGCTCGATATGTATGTCATACAATACTTTTTCTCAACAAGTGTTACGGGTATTTATTTTTTAGCAAAAAATCTTTTCAGGGCATTTGAAGAAATAGTGAATGCTGCCAATGGGTTAGTTTATCCTGCGGCTGTGAGGCAGCTCGCCAAAGATAATAGGGCAGAAATAGTTGAAATGACCACAAAAGCCGTGTCCTTCCTAATATTTTTTAATTTATTTACAGTTATCGCGCTAAATTTAGGCTTAACGGATATTTTGATAAAACTTTTCCTTTCCGAAAAATATTATTCGGCAATACCTATGTTCAATATTTTGTCATTTGTGGCTATTGGTCTGCCTTTCACAGCGTACGGCGGCACGATAATAGCTTACGGCAGACCCAATGTAACGCTGAAACTGATGACCGTGGCGGCTTGCTTTTGGTTAGTATCATATTACGCTATAGGAAAGATAGGCAACCAAGATTTAGTAGCAGTTCCGCATATCATATATTATCTTGTGCTTTCAATATTGCTAAGCAATTATGTGAATAAGCATTTTGGATTTTCCTATAAGATGCTTCTTCGCTTTTTCCCCGATGCTGCGCATTTTATCAAGAAAATGCTGCATAGATAGCGGGCAACGATTATGTTTTTCACTCGCCGCGTTCTAATTGCGAAATAACTTTTTCAATTTTCGCAATTAGTTCATTTTTTTCGGCTTGCTTGGATTTGCTATTATGCAAAAGTTCGTCAATTTCACGCTCGAGAATTTGAATATGCTTGTAACGTGTCCTTAATAAGTCTTCCAACGAATCGCTTTTCTTTTGGATGTTGGCGAGTTGTAGTTCCTTCAAAGTTTTTTCGGCTGTCAAATCCATAATCATTTTCTTTTGCGAATCGATGATATGATTATCTTTCAAATTCTCGATTATTAGCTTGTATTCGTCAATTTGCTTATCTTTTTCGGCGATAGCACTTTTTAAGTCGTCGAGTTCGCTTTCGAACTGCTCAGCCTTTTCAGAGTTGTCGAGCGGAAAAAGTTCTGGAGCATTGGAATAAACTAACTTTGTCTTGAGTTTATCAATTTGTTTATTGAGTTTTTCGATTGCTTTATCCTTTTCGGACAATGTCTTTTCAAGATTAGCGATACTTGCCTTGAATTCCTCTATTCTTTGGCTGCTCGATACTTCAAAAATCATATCGTAGCCCGATAAACGCTCTCGATTGAGCGACTCGTTCTCTGCTGTAATCTTCTCTAACTCGCCACGCAACTCCGTAAGTTGCTTGTTTTTATCTTCAACTTCGTTTGCCAAACTTGCATTTTCCGAACTGATTTTTTTTATATCATCTGACATATTTTCTATTTGCGCTCGGCTGTCCGATAATTTTGAGTTATATTCTTCCATTGTAGCAAGCGTAGCTTTCAGTTCATTATTCACTTTCATTAAAGAGTCGATTTCTTGCGAAGCGGCGTCCAATTTATTGCTGAAGTCCGAGAGTTGGTTAGTCAGCATACGCTTTTGCTCGACTAGCGATTCATTTTCTTTTTTGGTATGCAAACACTCATCTTCGAGTATCTCAAACTTGCTCTCCAGCAAAGTATATACCTCGATGTCGTCTAAAAGCTTTAAATTTTCCGCTTGCAGCATACCTAATTTATCGTGCATAGCGATGTTTTTACCGTTCAACTCTTCTATTTCTTTGCTTTGCGAAGCTATTTGCTCGTCTCTGCTTTGCAGTAAATTTTCTAACGACTCTAATTTTATGCTCAATTCACCAATTTCATCGCTAAACTGCTTGTTTTTATTTTCAAGCTCAGTCCGCTCTTGCCGCGATTGCTGTGCATCAGCTTGCAAGCGGGCTAATTCTGCTTTTTGCAAATCGTAATCCGAAGTGTGCTTTTCCATCAAAGCTACTTGATCTTTCAGCTCTAAAATTAAAGCATCGGCGGCAGATAGATTATTCTCGGAGTCGATAAGTTTAGAGCTAACGAGCAGCCAATCTTCGTGCTGCTTTTGAACAGCCTTTTCCAACTCGTTAATTTTCAAGTTATGGCTCAAAGTTGATTTTTCATATTCCTGCACTGCGGTTTGCGAGACGAGCAGTTTGCCCATTAAATCGGCAATCGTTTGCTCATGCGACTTTATGACATGCTCATTTTTTTGTTGCTCTGCCTCGTATTGCTCTTTGTGTATGTTGAAATTGAGTTCCGATTCCTCCTGCTTGAGAAGCAGCTCCTTATGTGCTTGCTCAAGGCTGTGCAGTTCGGACTTTATTTTTTCATTTTCATCTTTCGCTTCTGCAAGCTCGTTCTCTTTATTCTTCAAAATGAAAAGCTGGCTTTTTACTTCTGCAAGTTCATTTTTTGCCTTTTGCAATTCATTTTGCTTTTCGTGTATTTCAAAATTTTTTCTCGTAATTTCTTTTTGAGCGAAAGTAAAGTCGTTGGCTATTTTGGTTAAACTTCCTATTTCCTTTTTGTCGCTTTTCGATACCTCGTGCAACTGCTTCAGTTCTAACTCTGCAGCTTCGAGGCTATTTTTGATAGCAGGGATTTCATCAACTTGCCTTTGCAATTCGCTTATTTTTTCAGTAAGTTTTTCGTTAGTTATCAGCAGCGCTGTTCTTTCTTTAAATACTGGTTCGTACTCAGAAAATTGCTTGCTTATATTATCTAATCTGCTCTGTATTTCGCTTTTCTCGGCGAGCAAAGTCCTTTCTTTTATAGCACTTTCTTCAAAAGCTATTTGTAAACTTTCGAGCTTGCTATTTTTTTGGTTTAGTGCGCTTTGCAATTCGTGCAAAGTTGATGCTACTTCGCCATATTTTGAGTTAGATTCTTGGGTAATTTCAGCAGCTTTTTTGATTTTTTCCCAAAGCCCAGAAATTGCTTTTTGAGTGTCTTCCGATATTTTATTGTCGGTGTCCATAAGTTCAATATCTCAATCGTTTTAACGAGATAACAAATAAATATCATTTGTTAAATTAGGATAAATGGAAATATAATAAAAGTTTTTAAAATAACCTAAATAAAGCGTAACGTTTAATGTAAAATTTTCTTAAATTTTCTTTGGAAGTAAACTTTTTGGGTGATATAGTATTTTCTATAAGCCTTCGATGAGCAAGAAATTGAGTGGGGAGATGTAAACTAAACGAGTAAGGGCTGACGCGGATAGGTCAGCCCTTATGATTATTTACTTTGCAACTTGTGTTCTAAATAGTGGGCTATTCCGTTAAGTATCGCTGTTGCGGTTTTCCAGCGAGCGGGCGAGCAGAAATTTCGCTATCTACTTGGCTGCCTGAAACTTTAAACTGTAGCACTAATTCACGTAAATCTTCCGTTAACTTGGATAGCCCTTCAGATGAATGAGCTATATCGGTTATCCTTCTTGATGAATCGTGAGTAACTTCGGATATCATGGCAACGTTTTTGGTTATTTCTTCGCCAGTAGAAGCCTGCTCTTCGCTTGCTGTAGCAATTTGACTAATCATATCGAGCAGATGCTGCGAGCTAACAACTATCTCTTTTAATGAGGAGCCGGCTTTGTCAGCGAGCAAAATTCCATTTGAAACTTCGTTGTTCCCATTGTGCATAACTTTGACTGCATTGTCGGTGTCTTTTTGGATGCCCTTTATCATTTGTGCGATTTTTTTCGTTGCTTCTGTTGTCCTTTCTGCCAATTTTCTAACTTCGTCGGCAACTACTGCAAATCCACGACCTTGTTCGCCTGCTCTGGCAGCTTCAATTGCAGCATTTAATGCAAGTAAATTTGTTTGGTCTGCAATATCATTAATTACTTGAATAATTTCACCTATTTGTTGGCTGCTATTACCCAAAGCCTTAAT
>JAKIZN010000124.1 GCA_022708005.1 Bacteroidota bacterium
AGCCGCATCACGAAATGGTGGCATTAATTTTTCCAAGTTGCTCTGGAGCATTTTTTCATTTCTGCCGGGTCTAAAGTTCATACATAACGGCTTCGAGCTTGGCGAAACGGCTCCCGTCAATACTGGCTTAGGATTTGAATTGCATGAAATAGCCGAACTTCCAGCAGAAAAATTACCACTATTTTCTTCTGCAGTTTTGAATTGGGTGCCGGGCGAAAATATAGTCGATTACATAGCGAAATTCAACGCCATAGCTGATTACTATAAAGATGAAATTGGCACGAAGCAACTCACGCAATTCAAACTACTTGACGAAGTCGGCGAGAATGTAGTTGCCTTTTTAGCAGAAGAAAAAATATTGATTTGCGGAAATTTTTCTGGCAAGCCTTGCAAGATTAATCTGTCTGAACTGCTGCCCAAGCGGCAGATTCTTGTAATATCGACGCTTACGGCTTGCTTATCGCAATAGTTTCGGACTGCGATTAAGCCTAATATAATCCCAAATAATTCATTAGGAACTTTTCCATTGTCTATCAGCTGTTTCCCAGATGGGGCTGTCTCAAAAGGTATCTAATACATTATTTGGAATTAATCCCGAAGGGATTTAATGTTTGTAGAAAATAAGATTATATAACCTAATGCGACTCCTACGGAGTCGTATAACTCACTGCCACTTCCTTGCTACAAACATTTGACCCTTTCAGGGTCGTTGCTATTTGGCTTTAAGATGTCCTACACCTCGAAAGGGTAGGACATCTGGAAAACACGGATGTTCTAATCTACCGCCTTTTGAGACAGCCCCTTAAAGCCTAACTTTTCCTTACAGATACACAATCAGATAGAGTTTCTATTGCATTATTTGGGATAATTGCTCTGCTACTCAATAGTGAACTCTACTCTGCGATTTGTGCGACGACCGCTCTCGGTGGCATTGCTTACCAACGGCTTTTTAGCTCCATAGCCATTGAATTTCATTCGCGATGGCTCAATGCCACACGAAATTAAATAGTCATAAACGGCTTTTGCTCTATTTTCGGAAAGCAATTGATTGGTTGCATTAGTACCAACATTATCGGTATGCCCTGATATTAGTATTTTCACGCTTGGATTTTCTTCGAGCAATTTAACTACACGCTTTAGCTCAAAAATCGATTCGGGCAATAGCTCATATTTTGCGAACTCGAAAAATATATTATTCAAACGAACGCTTTGCCCTTGCTCTATCGGCACGAGAAGCAGGTCTTTTCTATATTCGCGGTATTGCGTGCCAGATGTTAAATCTATATTTTCATTGATAGACGCATATCCAGCAACGTTAGCTAAATAGCCGTAGCGATACCCCACAGGCAAAGTTATCGTGTATTCGCCAGTTGTTGGATTGGATTTAGCTATGCCTGCATTTTTGCCATCGTGCAGAGTTTCATAAATAATAGCGGCTTCCACTGGCTTTTTTGTCTTCGCATTCAGAACTTTACCCTTGATTAGAACTACATCTAAAGGCTTTAAAGATTGCGGCATCTTGATACGAAATATATCTTCTGCATCGAGTGGATTTTCATTAGATACGAAGTAAGCCCAATCGCCTGAAGCAGTTATAGTATAATAGCCGTCCCAGCCTTTTGTGTTGATAGCTGGACCAAGATTTATTGGCTCAGACCAGTTTAGCCAAGTGCTATCAAGCCGCCTGCTGACAAACATATCATTAGAGCCAAAGCCGGGCAGACCAGAAGTAGAAAAATACAGCGAAACACCATCAGCAGCTAAAAATGGAGATTCTTCCGAAGCCACAGTGTTTATGCGTTTTCCTAAATTTTTAGGTTCGCTCCAAACGCCATTATCGCCCAAAAAGCTGACGTAAAGGTCGTTTGCTCCGTAAGAGTCGTCCCGCTCGATAGATAGTATTAGCACTTTTCCATTGGCAGCAAAGGAATAGCTAGAGTTTAACGAAGAATTATAGTAATTATCTATTACTATCTGCTGCGGGAAGCTCCACCCATCGCCTACCTTAAACGATTGCGAAACGCCTCTCGAAAGCGTGCCGTCGGCATGATATACATTGCCAAGATAAATAACATTGCCGTCTTGCGAACAGCCAACCACAAAATTATTTTTGTCGTTGTTAATTGGTTCGCCGATATTTATAGCTACGCCGAAGTTTCCGCTGCTATCGCTTTCGGAATACCAAACATCTTGTCCCCTATTTGCCCCAATATTTTCTGGATGCTTATCGCGGGTAAAGAAAAGGGTTCTTCCATCTGGCGAAATAATCGGACCAAGCTCGCTATATTGCGAATTAATATTTTTTCCGAGATTTTCTTTATGGCTTTGGTATACAACATCTTTGGGCAAATTGATGTTCACTCGCGCAGAGTCGCTATTGTCGCTAATTCCAACGGCATCAATTTGATAATAATCATTATATTCCATCGTAATTAGCTCAATCTTGACCGCATTAATTTTTAGCGATGTCTTAGGAATAAAAATATTGAATACTCTGCCAAGCTCTTGGATTGGAGCAGGATTTAAGTTATTATAAATTAGATGTTCGCCTTTGTTTTCATCATAAATATAAACTTTTGATATTGCGCCGGGATTTATATTTTCATGAATTGATACTTGGCTTATCCGCTGCGGGTTAGAAAATCCAACTTTGAGCCATTCAATAGACTTTCGCGTAAGGTCTGGCATCCAAGCGGCGGGAGTAAATCCAAAATCTGGCATAACGCTTGGAGCGCCGAGTGCTTGATAGCCCTTGAAGGCTTGTTCGGGGAATCTTTTGGGCTTCGCTTCGGAAGACACTCCGAGCAGCGTATCCGCCCAATTAATCGGCGACGCAAAGGAACTAACGGCAGTCAAAAAAAATACCATCAAACCAAGTATATTTCTCATCTTACTCTTTTTTATATTTCTTATTTATATGTTCCAAACATACAAAATTATTGATTTATAGCAAACAATGCAATAGAAACTTTTCAATTGACTATTCGCTGTTACCTAAATGGGACTGTCTCATAAGGTAATAGATGAGAGCGCCAGTGTTTTCCAGATGTCCTACACCTCGAAGGTGTAGGACATCTTAAAGCCTAACCTTTCCTTCCTAATACGCATTTAGATAGAGTTTCTCATGAACTATTTGGGTTTATAGCAAAGATTTTATGCAAGCTTTGCCACCGTAGGATTACTTGGGATTATGGATAGGCAGTAGCTCTTTGTAGCACCGCGAAGACATAAAATTTAATACTGTTGGGTTGCCTTTTAGGTAAATCAAGCACATAAAAATCAACACAACTATAAAAAAAGTTGCTAAAAAGCCTTCTTCAAATCCAAAATATCCACCCAAAAACTGAGCAAAGCGGCTATCATACTTTATAGAAAGCAAAGAATTTATGTTCGGCAAGCCACTTATATTGCTACCCAATATGTAGCCTTGCAAATAATTCCAAAATGTATGAAAGGAAATCGGAAGCCATAACGACTTAGTTCGCAAATACATTATCGAGAATGCTATTCCGACCAAAAACACATTAGCTATTGCGATAAAACTAACATTAGGGTTAAAAATATGAAGCAATGCAAAAGCAAGCGAAAGCAAGAATACAGCCACAACACTGCCAAATTTCTCGCTTAAACTTTGCAGCAATATCCCGCGAAAGCCAAGCTCTTCCGCTGAAGATAAAATAGCTGTAACAACAAAAGATTGCAAAAGAGTTGGCAATGCCACGTGATTTACTGCAACGTTTGCTCCAAAAAGTAGCATCAAAAAGAATGCGGGAACAAAAAACGATAGCGATATAAGCAAGCCGTATATAATATATTTGACGCTATAAGCATCTATTCGCAGCATAGACATTCGCAAACTGCTGCTCCCACGCAGCCCTTCGATTAAAACGGTAGCCAGCAATAGAGCAAACAGCAGGCTCGCCCCAAAGTAAATGAAATTATAGGGCAAGATAGCTTCAAACAGGAAATTTAGTAGAAATGCTACAAGTAAGAATACGGCAGCCCTCGCAATAGGGCTGCTGCTTATTGCAAGGGCTAATCTCATTTAAACGTTTATATCTCTTTTAAGAATATTGGCTATTTTATCAGTTTTCGAAGTCATTCTGCTATTTTCGCCTTTTCTATAATCAATTTTTATAGTAGAAAAAATTCTATCCGCTTGCGGCTTCAGCAATTCAAAGCATCTGCCGATAACGCCCATCACTTCGTCCCAACTGCCTTCGAGTATTGTCCCCATTGGAGTAAGTTTATAAGTGATACCGCTTTTATCTATCAAATCAATGATTTGCGATACATAGCCGCTGACGCTCTCGCCTTTATCAGTTGGAAACATTGAAAATTCTACTAATACCATAGATTTATCTCCCAAAACTATAGATAAATAATTGCACAGTTGCTATATTTTTTCAATAACGCCTTTGGTGAGCTTAGTTAAGTTTATCTCGGCTATGCCTGCAACTTCAATCATCTCTTCAAGCGATGTCGGCTTAAGTGCATCGGGATAGCATTCGTCTGTAACAATAGAAAAGCCCAGCACTTTCAAGCCCATTTGATTTGCAACGATACATTCGGGGACGGTGCTCATTCCAATCACATCTGCACCGATATATCGCAAAAATCTATATTCGGCACGAGTTTCAAGGCTTGGTCCCGACATAGCGGCATATACGCCTTTGAATAACTTAATTCCCAATTCTAATGCCGTTTTCTCCGCAAGAGCCGAAAGTTCACGGGAATACGGCTCGCTCATATCAACGATTCTTGGTCCAAACTCAGCTTCGTGCTTTCCAATTAATGGAATCAGCATCACACTTGCTTTTGGTATATATGGATTGAGCGAACCGCAAGCATTAGAGATAATTATCGAGCTAATTCCCAAATATTTCATAACTCTAACAGGAAAAGTTATTTCCTGCATAGAGTAGCCTTCGTAATAATGGAATCGCCCTTGCATTGCGACAACTTTCTTGCCACCGAGCATGCCAAATACCAATTTCCCGCTATGCGATTCGACAGTAGAAATAGGAAAATTCGGTATTTCTGAATAATCAAAGATTTTTTCAACTTTAATTTCGTCCGCTAATCGCCCCAGACCCGTGCCGAGTATGATTCCTATTTCAGGCTCAAAGCGAAACCGCTCATTCAAAAATGCTACTGTTTCTTTTATTTTGCTTAAAAGACTTATCTGGCTGTTGCTCATATTAATTCTCCTATTTTCCGCCCTAATCTTTTTGGGCGATTGCAATAATTGAAAGCCCGAAAGGCAATATAGCCCTACGGAGTATATTTTTCTCAAGCATAAATAGTTCGGTAAAAACTTTATTCACCAACTCCGATACTTCTTCTACTGGCTCGTTTTTCTTTTTTTCGGCGCCTGTTATTTTATCTAAAACTCTTTTTAAAATAGCGGGCAAAAATAGAATTGTATTAAAATAAGACGAATATTTAATGTTGAACCCAGCTTTTTTGAGCATAGTATCGAAGTCAAATCGGTTATATCGCCTATAGTGATGGTGTATTTCGTCGTGGCGACTCCAAAGTTTCTGAAAAGCTGGCACTGTCGCAACAAACCAACCGCCAGAAGGCAGAGCATCAAAAACTTGGGACACTACTCCAAAATCATCTTCAATATGCTCAATAACATCTAACATAGTTACTGCGGAAATATTTAATCCGCTTGTATCAAATTCACTTAAAGTAGAAACGTGTGCGTCTTCAATATTTCTTTTTTTGCA
>JAKIZN010000125.1 GCA_022708005.1 Bacteroidota bacterium
ATCCTTTAATCTTGGAAGTCATGATTCAGATAAAAAAGGCAATGAGACAGCCCCATTGTCTATGGGACGCAGTCAGGTAGAGCTTCTAATGAACTATTTGGGATAAACACAACTTACTGCTATAGCAATACTGCCCAAATTATTTCACACAGCTAACAAATTCTTGAATTTTTTGAAAAAAAATCAGTATATTTAGAAATGTAAAAAATTAACATAAGAAAAAACTTTTATGAAATGTAGCGTGATAATTCCCGCCGGTGGAATTGGAAAAAGATTTGGCTCCCAAGTCCCCAAACAATTTGTTGAGTTGGACGGGGTGCCGATAATCATACATACTATCCGCATCTTTGATAAGCTCGAAGATGTGGAAGGAATAGTTATTCCCGTTCATAATGAATGGTTTACTCATACAAAGCAATTAATAGAAAAATTTAATTGTAGCAAAGTTAAAGAAGTTATCATAGGTGGAGTTGAACGCCAAGATTCTGTTTTCAACGCCTTGCATACCAAGACAGTTAAAGAGTCCGAAATCGTCCTTGTTCACGATGCTGTCCGCCCATTCGCGGATCCTGTTATGGTTCAAAATATAATCAATTTGACTGAAGAATATGGCTCGGTTATTCCCGGACTTACTCCCAAAGAGACAGTCAAGGAAAGGAATAACAAAGGGATGGTCATTAAGACAATCGATAGGAACAAGTTGAGCTTGGTGCAAACTCCGCAAGGCTTTTGGAATGATGTGCTTATCTCTGCTTACGAAAAGTCTGCTGCTGCTGGCTTCAAGGGCACTGACGAGGCTTCGCTTGTAGAGTTCATCGGCTATAAAACTACAATTATCGATGGCGACGATTCTAATATAAAAATCACTACGCAATTCGATTTAAAAATTGCCGAACTTATTATGAATGAAAGAAATAGAACTGCATAATGTTTGAATAATAACGGTTATCAAAATGGCTAAAAAAGATATTAAGAAAGGAAGAATCGGGACAGTTGCCAAAGCAGCTGCACAGCCCAAATGGAATTTTCCGCTTGAGAAAAATGACCTGATTTGGATTTGCGTTGGCATTGGCGTTATCATTGTTGGCTATTTGCTAATGATGACGGGAGTTACCGAAGAGCCAGCTACAGTTGACGGCAAATGGAATAACCCATTGGCAGTCGTTGTTGCACCGATAATGCTTGTGGTTGGATATTGCGTTATCGTGCCGATGGCTATACTTAAAGTATTTCGCAAAAAAACTGCTAACACCGACGTAACAAGCAGTGCAGAATAAAGCTGATAATACTAAAGCCGGCTTTGTGGCTATCATCGGCAAGCCCAATGCCGGCAAATCTACTTTGATGAACTCGATAATTGGGGAGAAGCTCGCAATAGTTAGCGCCAAGCCCCAAACTACTCGAAAGCGAACTTTGGGCATATACACAAAAGACAGTGTCCAAATCGTTTTTACCGATACCCCCGGCTTTTTGAAGCCCAGGTATTTATTGCACGAAGCTATGATGGGATATGTTTCCGAAGAAGTTTCGACTGCAGATATTTTGCTTGTGATTTTTGACGTAAGCGAACTAAATATCGGCAAATCGCCCTTCCATTCATCTTTTATCGAAATGCTCGAAAGCCGCGACGTACCAAAAATATTGCTGCTGAATAAGATAGACCTAATTAAGGACAAAAAGCAACTGCTGCCGGCTATTGATATTTTTGCAAAAATGAAGCTATTCGACGAGATAATACCAATTTCTGCAATCGAGCCAAATTCCGCTGAACAGGCTCTTCAAGCAATTATCAATTTATTACCAGATTCCCCATTTTACTACGACGAAGAGCAATTAAGCACGCAAAGCCAACGATTTTTTGTATCTGAAATAATACGCGAAGAAATTTTCCATAATTTTGAAGATGAAATACCATATTCTACGGAAGTTGTGGTAGTAGAATTCAAAGAGCGCGAAACTGGCAAATGGTTTATTTCTGCTGAAATTATCTTGGAACGTAACAGCCAAAAAGGAATTATTATCGGCAAAGGCGGGCAGCAACTCAAGCTAATCGGCGAAAAGGCAAGAGCGGCTATTGAATTGCATCTCGGCATGCCGGTCTACCTTGAATTATTTGTAAAAGTTCGCGAAAAATGGCGAACAAAAGGCTCTTTTCTGAAGTCTTTCGGCTATTAATTCGTCCGCTGTAATTTTAAATTTAACCCAAAGAATGCATTAGAAACTTTTCTATTACATGTTAGCTGTTTTCCAGATGTCCTACACGCGTAGGACATCTTAAAGCCAAATAGCAACGAACCCGAAGGGTTCAAATGTTTGTAGTAATGAACAATCGGCGATTTATACGACTCCGTAGGAGTCGCATTAGGTTATGCACTCCTATTTTCTACAAACATCAAATCCCTTCGGGATTAAAACAAAAAAAGCAAGGGAGCATGCCCCCTTGCCTAATGCAAGTTAATTCTATTATAATCAATTACCTAACCACAACTATCCTCGCCATCTGCACGCTGCCACCCGCGCTTATCATCGCTTGATATACGCCGCTTGGCAAGTCGCTTGTGTTTAGTTTGATTATGCCGTTTGTTGCTGCGTCGCTTACTTGGAGCATTAATTGCCCTGCTTGATTGAATAATCTTACTTCAACTTCGCCTTCGCTTGCTTTGCCCAAGTTTAACATTACTTCCGTTGTGGCGGGCTGCGGAGTGATGGTTAGGGGAACTGCGCCAGAAATAGCCCTTGTTGTAATGGCTACTTGATAGCATACTTCGCTATATAGCCGTCATAACTACCACTATTAGTAAGCGTTTTGCCGTTGTTGAATGTCAGTGTGCTTGATTTGAAATTGCCCGCCACGTATACATTACCGCTCGCATCTAACGCGATGCTGTAGGCATAGTCACCGTCTGACCCGCCAATTCCTTCTGCCCACTGGCAAGTTTCAGCGGAGGCAGCTCCAACTGAAAGCAGCAGAAGAGCAAAGATTAATAGAAATTTTTTCATAAAACTGCTCCTTATAGTTATAAAAGATATACTCTTGTCGTAGAAATACTCTTTAAAGACTTTCTAGTCCGATTTTATTAAAATATAGAAAAAAAAATTAACACACAAATTATTTTTTTTCACATTGTACGATTCATAATATTTTCAATTCAAACATAATCAGCCTGAACACGAGGGAATTATATGATTACCCGGTTGGTGCCGGCGGCGATTTATGATTATTTTATTTCTAATGCATTACTCAAATTAATCCCCCAAACCTATCTTCAATAAGCTAACACACAATAATTTGAAAGCTTTATTTTTTTCTTCATTCATTATTTCTTATTTTTGAATAATGTAAATTATCTGTTATTAACTAATTGCGTAAAAAAATGAGCTTTTTTAAGAAACTGAAAGATAAAGTAACAGAATCTGTTGGCAAAGTAACCGAACAGGTAGAAAAGGCTTCCGAGAAATTCACCGAAGCAGTCAAGCAGGTTACCACGAGTTTAGGCTTTGATAAAATCAAGGAAGGTCTGACCAAAACCCGCAGTTCGCTTGTAGATAATTTGAAGTCGTTGCTTGGTGCAGGCAGAAAAATTGATGATAACTTAATCGATGAAATCGAAGAAATATTGATAACCGCCGATATGGGAGTCGATACAACCGAAAAAATAATCACATCACTGCGAAAGCGGGTCAAGCGAGAAGGATTTGAAAACGCTGAAGATTTGTATGATATTTTGAAAGAAGAAATATTAAATTTGCTGACGGAATCGCCGTCGGCACATAACGACGCAATTTATGAAATCCCAGAAGAAACTCGCCCACATGTGATATTAGTCATTGGGGTTAATGGAGTTGGGAAAACTACAACCATAGGGAAATTAGCTTATAACTATAAAGCCGCAGGCAAAGAAGTCATTATCGGAGCAGCAGATACATTCCGCGCTGCCGCCAACGAGCAACTCGAAATTTGGGCACAGCGAGCAGAAGTGGATATAGTGCAGCAGCAGCAAGGCGCCGACCCCGCCGCAGTCGCTTACGATACCTTAAAATCTGCAATGTCAAAGAAAAAAGATGTCGTGATAATCGACACCGCTGGACGCTTGCACAACAAAGGGCATCTTATGGCTGAACTTGAGAAAATCAACCGCGTTATGAAAAAACTGAAAGAAGATGCGCCGAACGACGTGTATCTCGTGCTTGATGCAACAACGGGACAAAACGCTATTCAGCAAGCAAAGGAGTTTTCTAAAGTGGCACATATTTCCGGTATTGTATTAACAAAGCTCGATGGGACAGCAAAAGGCGGAGTGGTCATTCCTATCGCCAATGAGCTGAGCATACCCGTGAGATATATCGGAGTTGGCGAAAAAATCGATGACTTGCAGGTGTTTAACCCAAAAACCTTTGTTGATGCTTTGTTTGAGACTAACGAGACTATAGAAGAAGATACCACAGAGTAGTCGAAATTTGGAATATCAAATAAGCCGATGCTATACCAAAAATTGCATATAGCGAGTAAATTGGTATAGTAAAATAAAGTTTCCCGCGAGTGGAAAGCGAATGATAAAGCAATCCGAAAATTGCCGTTAAGCAGAGCAGTGCGAGCAAGGCTTGCTTGTTTATCTTTACTGCCGGCTTATCAAGCGGAGAATTAGAACTGAACTGATGCGTATATACTTTTATTGGCACCGACGGCACGGAAAATGCCCGTCCTGCGAACTTATCTTTCGGATAGCTTGTGCCCGTCAGCTTGGCAATGGCAATAATATCTATGTCCCGCATACCACTTCGTACATCTAATTTCACTATATCATGCGGAACTACTTTATAAATGGCAGACTTATTCCAGCTAAAGCTATTGGGATAGACTGGCGCCCAACTATCCGACTTATACTTTCTGCCCAAAAGAATAAACTTTTGTGCAACAGAGTCAGTATTTTCAATTATCACAGTTTGCGAGCTATCGTATGGCGTTACGAGATTTTCAAACTCTGGCGCTGCGAATCTTACGATAAAATGAGCAAAGAGCAGCCAAAACGGTATCAGCAAAACTAATTTGATAGGAAGCATAACTTTTCTATTTTTTATCCAGTTTTTTCTGAGCATTTTTCTAATAAGCAGAAAAATGTAAAATGCCAGTGGTATAGCCGTAAGATAATACACATCTTGGATATTATCCAATATATCCCCTGCGGAGGCTAAAAAGTTTAAGATATATTTTAGCAAATCGCTCATGATTTCTGTCCCGTTTCTGTGATTGGTATTTCCACAGCAAAGGTAGTTCCTTTGCCGACAGCGGTTCCCTTGATGTATATTTTGCCGCGGTGATATTCTTCGATAATCCTTCTTGCAAGGCTGAGCCCCAGCCCCCAGCCACGTTTTTTAGTTGTAAATCCGGGAAAAAATATTTGGCGACGAAGCACGCTCGATAGTCCTTTGCCGTTGTCCGCAAGATAGACTACTGCCCGCTTGCCCGGTATGCAATGCGTGGAGATGTTGATTACTCCGAGCTTATCTTCAATTGCTTCGGCTGCATTTTTCAAAAGATTTTCGAACACCCAAGCTATCAAGTCTTTATTGACTTCAACCATTATAGCGTCTTCGAAATCACGATTAATCTCAACTTTTCTGCCAAGATGGGGCAGACGCTTCTCAAAATAAACGCAAACTTCTTCTATCAAAATATTTAAGTCTATCCTTTC
>JAKIZN010000126.1 GCA_022708005.1 Bacteroidota bacterium
GCATCAAAATAAAAACTCTACGCCAACTTTGAAACTCTCGTTCATAAAAGGAGCAACTGTTTTTGTGGGCCAGTTCATTTTGCTTTTGTATAGCTCGTAAAAGCCGTAAGATATAGCATTTTTTAGGGCAAAATGGACAATCGGAACAAAAATTGGCGATTCTTTTTTGACTTTATTAACAAACATAGTTGCCAATCCTTGAGCTGAGCCTTCAATTATATTTGAGAGCATTTCCTTCCAGAATAAGTGTCTTGGGTATATCATTGATTTTTCATATTCCACATTTAGCGCTATACTGCTTGCCACAAAAAGCTTCGCTCCGCCCGAAAACTGCTTGCCGTAGCGAATTTGCTTGCCAAACGTCTTGATAGCCTGTATCGACGCTGAATCGCCGGCGCTATGCCTGATGTCCAAAGATGTCCAATTAATTCCACGCGAGTGGTAAAGCATTAAGAAAATTTTGTCATTAAAAGCCCAGCCATATCCGTCAGAACTTACTATACCCATTCGCCATAAGCGAGATTTAAATTCTTCGCTTGCCGCATCGCGGCTTGCAAACAATTCTCTATTTGCATTAGAAATTGCCAAATAATTATAATCATATTCTAACAAACTGCCGTCGCTTATTCGTGCAATGCTTGTATATCCAATATTTGCACTTAAAATTCCATTTTGAGCAATGCCAGCATTAAAATTTTTATTGTCGTAGCTGCTTTTAGCAATGCCATATTGCAGGCTTAAAGTAGGCGAATCATCTTTTAGATAATTTCTATCGCGATTTTTGAATCCCATAGATATTTTGAAATTCACACTATTGCTGTCATTAATGCTGCCTGTTTCCGCGGAACTGCCGAGCGAATCATTTTTAATGTCTTGCGCATAGTAGCTGTAAGTAAGCTCATCGGCAGCAGCCGAATAGCCCGAAAAGAGCAGTACGACAAACAAAACTGTAATTACCTTATTCATACTTCTTTCCCCAAATTATTAAAATATTAGTCATATAAGCTATACGCAACACAAGAAAATTAGTTACAAAATCACGAAAAATAACATTATATTTAGGTTTGCTTAAAAATATTTTTTATATATTCGAAAATAAATTAAAATATATTAATTAGATTGAAATTTATCAAATACACGAAATATATTTATAAGCATATAATTATAAAGGAGATAGAAAAGTATCATCAGATTAATGAGTGAATGTATATTTATTTTTTTCTTTTTATTATATTTCCAAAATTTCTTATTTTTGAGAAGTTCTTTTAAATAATCTTTTTTTTCATTGATTTTGGAGCTATTATGAAAAAGTTTTTATCAACATTAATGTTGTCCTTGTTCGTGGCGGCAGCCGCTTTTGTAACAAGTTGCGAAGGTCCTGAGGGTCCTGCTGGTCCTGCTGGCACAGCCGGCGCTGATGGTAAAGATGCACAATTAAAATGTGCAACTTGCCATAACGATACTTTGAGAGATGTAAATCTCATATTTGCTCAATACAATTTGTCGAGGCACAATACTGGCACAATTTATTTAGACGAAGCTGGCATTATCGGTTGCGGCGGTTGCCATACTGGCGACGGCTTCCGCGAAGCTGTTTCACTTGGCAAAGACGACCCTGCTTCATTAGCAACTTCAAAAATTAGTTGCCGCACTTGCCACACAATCCATAATAATTACGACCAAACAGACTTTGCTTTGGCAATCACCGAGGGCTTTAACTTGAGATATAAAGGCGATGCAGATGATGCAGCAGTTAATTTCAAGACTGGCAACATCTGCGCTAAATGCCACCAAGCACGTTCTTACAATCGTGGAGGCGAAACAGATACATGGGCTGTTCATAGCCCAACCGCACCATATTCTCGTTTTGGACCACACTACGGCGCTATTGCTAACGTTCTCGCTATGAAAGGTTTGAACAAAATTGAAGGTCCAGAAGCATATCCAACAAACAACGTTCACGGTAACTTATCAAAAGGTTGCGTAACTTGCCACATGGGCAGCAACCCAAAGAACCCTGCTGCTGGCGGGCACACATTTAGAATGACTGTTGCTCAAATGAGCACAATCGAATCTTGCAAAGGCTGCCATAGCGATGGTATCCCAACTGCAAGAGCCGCTGAAATCAAGCCATTACTTGCAGAATATAGAGCTTTATTAATCGAAAAAGGCTTGCTTTATTCAACAGAAGGCGAACCCGGCGATGCTCATTATAATGTTCTTGGCGAATATCCAAAACTTGAAACTCCGGGCACAGCAAGACAAGTTCCAAAGGCTTTAAGCGATGTAGTTTTGAACTATCTCTATATTGCAAAAGACCGCTCACTTGGAGCACACAATCCTAAATTTATCTATGCGATTGTTAAAAATGGCGTAGAATATTTGAAGAACAACTAATGTAAAATTAGAGGCTGGTATTCTATATCAGCCTCTTTTTGTGAAAACTTTTTTATGGATTTTTATTAATAATATAATTATGTTGCGTTAATTATTCGAGAATAATTAACCTAATTAGAAACACATAATTGAAGAGATAAACATGAAAAAAATTATATTCTTTATATTAGCCGTGATATTGATTAGCGAAGTTGCATACGCCCGCCCGCAATATTCCATTTTGCAAGCTTTTGGCACTAAATGTCAAAATTGTCATATTTCGCCTAATATTGGCTTGCAGCGAAATTCCGCAGGGTGGATGTCTTTCTCTGATGTTTCTTTGATTAAGCCAGAAGATATTGGGCTAAGTAGTGCTTATGACGCTATCCGCAACTCTAATTCAGTACTCGACGAAACCGTGATGTTTGGACTTGATTTTCGCTATCAAACTGCTCGTTGGAGTAAGCCAACAACACTCGAAGTTACCTATCCGCATTTTGAGGATCCAAACAGAGATACAACTTTGAAATATATAAATCCTTATGGCACAGAAAGGGATTATATGTTGATGATTTTTTCTCCATACGTAACTATCACACCAACGGATTGGATAACCATCGAAGGTTCATATAACCTTGCGTATAACCTTGAAGATACTAAAAGATACCCAGGGCAAACCCCATACACCGCAAGTGTGATATTGCAGCCTTGGGAAGACCTTCCATCATTAAGAGTGGGCATGATTCAGCCTATGATTGGCACTGATTGGGACGACCATACCATGATGACGCGGCAAGTTGTTACCCCAACTGTTACTCCGCCGTCGATACCTTGCGATTACTACGAACTCGGAGCGCAATTGGATTACCAAGCAATTGACTGGCTCGGGCTAACGCTTGGCGTCTATGACTCAAAAAACTTAGCAGAAATGTCCTCCAATTTTGTAAATAAAAACACTCTATCTGGATTGGCTAAAGTAACGCTACACCCGCCAGACTTTGGCACTGGCATAACTGCATTCTGCGGCGCTACGCACTTTGTCAATAGCCAATTAAAAACAGACAACGGTATTTATTTCAGGAACAACTACTTTACTACATCGAGCTTCTTCTTGCACTTCGGTATGCCGGGGCAGTTCGCTGTGATGTCCGAGTGGATGCGGACAGAAATGTCTAACAAACGCATAACAAACAACTATTCCTTTGAATTTGACTATCAAGTGATGGAACCAATTATTGGCTATGCTCGAGTAGAAACTGGCAAAACAGAGCAGTTTGCCCCTATAGGAAGCGTAGAATTTAAAGGGAATAAGTATTCTGTTGGAGCAAAAATATTTGTGCTGCCTTATATAGCATTAATTCCAGAATATAAAATATACGACCGCGAGCACGTGAAGTCATTTAGTTCGCAATTTGCTTGCCAATTACATATATTCTATTAATATAAAGGAAACAACTATGAACAAGATTAATAGAGATGAGAGAAGAGATTTTATCCTTAAATCTGCAAAAATTGCAGGCGTAACTTTTTGCGGTTGCATAATGGGATCGTTAATCACCGCTTGCGACAAAGACGAGGAAATTGCAGCCCCACCTATGCCCACTGGAGATTTTCCGGTAATTAAAATAGCAGATTATCCAGCTCTTGCTGCGCCGGGTGGCTTTATGATGACTAAATTAAAATACAAAGACGGCAGCCCCGCCAATAGCGGCAATAATGTCTTTATTTTTAGAATTGACCAAAGTTCATTTGCCACATTAGATACTATTTGCTTGCACAAGAGCGCTCCAGTAAATATTGTCGGCGGAGTTTTGACTTGCGATTTGCACGCAGCGAAATTCGATAGTGCAACTGGTGCAATCACTGACCATGGGTTTGCAGGCGAAGATTTTCCACCATTAAGGATTTTCCCGAACGAATTTGATGCTGAAACAGGTGAATTAAAAATAAAAATTTAATTTTTTCTTTGTTATCTGCTGAAACTTTTATAATTTTTAGTCGTTTTTAGTACGTAAGTATAAACATTTTTTATTAAGGAGGATTTTATGAAATTCAAAGCATTGTTTCTATCGCTATTCGCAATAGCTTTAATTAGCAGCGTATCAGTTTCTATAGCTGAAAAGACAAAAGACGGCAAAGCTATTTTGCTTGAGCAAAAATGCGATATGTGCCACTCGGTAACTTCTAAAGACATTCCATCTAAAAAGAAGTCTGGCGCTGTAGATCTATCCAAAACTGGCGCTGAATGCGATGCTAACTTTTTGGGCAAATATTTGAAGAAAGAATCTGAACTTCACGGCAAAAAGCATCCAGCTAACTTCAAAGGCAGCGACGAAGATTTGAAAATTCTTGCTGAGTGGCTCGCTGAATTAAAATAAGAGCGATTTATTATTGCTCTCCGTTTTACTAATCTATAAGGGCAATTCTCGGATTGCCCTTATAAGCATAAAAAGCTTCTTATGACTTTGTTTATACTCAATTCGGTAACAAATATGAAAAAAAATATATTATACCTCATAACACTTATTTTAGCAACATTTCTGATTAGCAATGTTGCTCTAATAGCTCAAAGCGATGACGATTGCCTTAGCTGCCATAGCGACTCAGATATTTCTATGGAGAAGCATGGCAAGAAGTTAAAGTTGACCGTCAAAAAATTTGAGCTAAAAAAGTCCGTACACGCAAAAATGCTATGTATTAACTGCCACGTAGGATACAATGCCGACGATATTCCACATAAGACTGGCGATATGAGTGTTAATTGCATGAACTGCCATTCCAACCCGAAGTCTAAGCATTTATGGCATCCTTCAATGGCAAGGGCTATTGGGAGCAAAGGCGGTGCAGATGTAAATTGCGTCGGCTGCCACGGGAAGCATAATATCACCACTACGAGCGATACCGCTTCGCCACTGCACTTTTCAAATTCTGTAAAGTTTTGTGGTAGCTGCCACGAGAACCAATGGAAAGAACATAACCTTTCAGAGCACGCTGTGCAATATGCCGCCCAGAATCCAAATGCTCCGACTTGCACATATTGCCATAAAAATCCAATTACGAAAGGAAGTCGCATTGCTGAAATAGATTTAAAACTTAATCAAGAGAGGCTGTGCTTATCTTGCCACCTTCACATCTCGTCTATCAGCAGCAGTAACGCTGAATCTCTTATTAATTACGAGAAAAGTGTGCACGGCTCTGCACTATTAGGTGGCAATACCAACGCGGCTATGTGTGTGGACTGCCACGGGGTGCATAAACTTCAAAAGGCAGACAAAAAAGAATCTTGGATAAATCAGTTTAACGTTCAAAACGT
>JAKIZN010000127.1 GCA_022708005.1 Bacteroidota bacterium
TTTATTCTGCAATAGATATTGATTCCAAGCAGGGCAGCCCTATCCCAGTGCTAATACCGGGCACTCATGTTAAAGTTGGTTTTACAGAGCTAATTAGCGGTATGCAGCAGGGCGCTTCGCAAGCTGCGTTTATCTTTCTAAAAGATGGCGAACCAGAGCCAGAGCCAACCGAAATATTTGCATTTGATTTTGCAATCAAGCCTTTCATAAATTTTGTTTGGTTAGGAACGATATTCATAGTGGTCGGTTTCTTCTGGTCTATTGCTCGGCATTCCAAGAAGAAAAAGGAAGAATAAATCAAAATAATTCAATAGAAACTTTCCCATTGTCTATACGCTACTATCCAGATGTCCTACACCTTCGAGGTGTAGGACATCTATTTTTACAGTCTGAATCAGGATTTTCAGGATTATATGATTATATGATTATCTGGATAAGAAGGAATAAAATTGAATAGCAGGCGAAAATAATCTTGTTAATCCTTTAATCATGAAAATCATGATTCAGATAATTTCGCTATTACCCCAAATAATTTCCATATAAATTATTTGGTATTACATTAGCGCATCTTCGATAATTTTCGCTTGCTCTGCCAAGTGGCGCTTGTTTGAGCCTGTAGCCGTTGCCGAGCTAGCTTCTCTACCAACGTATTTTAGCTTAGTCCCTAATTTCTCGGCAAATTCAAGCAATATCGGGAATAGATGCGGATATGCTCCCATATTCTTAGGTTCTTCTTGCACCCATACAATTTCCTTCGCATTCTTATATGCACTCAAATATTGCTCCAAAAGCGATGTGTGCAATGGATATATCTGCTCTATCCTTATAATCGCAGTGTTCTCTATCTGCTTTTTGCTTACTGCTTCGTGAAGTTCGTAATATATTTTCCCCGTGCATAAAATGATTTTTTCAACGCTAGCCTTGTTTGCAATTTCATCATCAATAATATGCTTAAATTCACCCAAATAAAAATCTTGCAATTGCGAAACAGCTAACGGATGCCTTAGCATAGATTTAGGCGTCATCACAATTAGAGGTAGCTTATGCGTCATAAAGAGTTGGCGCCGCAATGCGTGGAAATAGTTAGATGGCGTAGTCAAGTTAGTTACAATCATATTTTCATCAGCGCATAACTGCAAATATCGCTCTAACCTTGCACTTGAATGCTCCGAACCCTGACCATCGTAGCCGTGGGGCAATAAAACAACTAGATTGGAATAGCTGCCCCATTTCGTTTCGCTGCAAGCCAAATATTGATCGATGATAGTTTGTGCATTATTAGCAAAATCCCCAAATTGTGCTTCCCACATAGTCAAATTAGTATCGGCAATGACGCTATAGCCGTATTCATAGCCCAGCACAGCCATTTCGGAGAGCGGGCTATCGAATATTCTGAATATTCCTTGCCCTTCTCTAATATGATTTAGTGGAATATAAATATCTTCAGTTTCAAAATCAGTAAAAACTGCGTGCCTTTGGCTGAAAGTGCCGCGGCGGCTATCTTGCCCCGATACTCGCACGTCTCGCCCTTCTGCCAATACCGAACCTATCGCTAAAGCTTCCGCCATAGCCCAATCTATCGATGTATTTTCAGAAAATACCATTTCATTACGCTTTTGCAGCAAGCTTTTTAATTTCGGATTAATTTTAAAATGCTCTGGCACAAAAGCCATAGCACGAGCGACTTCCTTCAATATGTTCTCGGAGACAGAAGTAAAGTAAGGAGTAAGCGTTCGCCCTTCTTTCAAGAAATACTCGAACTTATTTTGACCCGAAGAGATTTTTCGATTATTATAAGCAGCCTCAAAATAATTTTTAATTTCGCTATAATAAGATGCCACATCTGATTCTGTCATTACTTTATCGCGAATCAATTCATCTTGATATATTTTTGAAATTTGCGGCATTGACTTAATTTTCTTATAAAGCAGCGGCTGGGTGTAAGTCGGCTCGTCGCCTTCGTTGTGTCCATATTTTCTATAACATAGCAAATCTATAATCACATCGCTGCCAAATATCTGCCTATATTCACAAGCAAATGCTGCTGCCTCAGTTACAGCCTCGGGGTCATTGCCGTTCACGTGCAGTATAGGCACTTGTATCATTTTGGCAATATCGGTAGCATAATAAGTAGAACGGGAGTATTCTGCATGAGTCGTAAAGCCGATTTGATTGTTGATAATTATATGAATTGTCCCGCCGACTTTATAGCCTTCGAGTTGCGATAAATTAAGAGTTTCGGCTACTATGCCCTGCCCTGCAAATGCCGCATCGCCATGAATCAGCACAGGCAAGGAGCGAGTGTATGTCATATCATTTATTTTATTATCTATCGCTCTTGCCATTCCCACTATCACTGGGTCGACAAGCTCTAAATGGCTTGGATTAGGCGACAGCAAAATTTCTACCTTATGCCCATTTTCCCCGATGAACTCACCTTTATCGCCAAGATGATATTTGACATCTCCCGCCGCTTGGTCGAGTTCTGGGTCGTAATCGCCATCAAACTCATTAAAAATAAATTCTGGCTTTTTGCCTACGTTATTCACCAAAACATTTAGCCTGCCGCGATGCGCCATTCCTATAACTATGGAATGCACTTTATTTTCAGTAGCTTTTTCGAAAATTTTATCAAGCAAAACTACTACTGATTCGCCACCTTCGAGCGAAAATCGCTTATGACCTATATATTTAGTATGAAGGAAGTTTTCAAAGAATTCAGCATCTACCAATTTTTTAAATATTCTGATTTGTTCATCATTAGATAGATTTGCTTTAAAGCTCTCTGTTTCGAGCTTAGTTTTTATCCACTCTTTTTTTGAAGGCTCTTGAATGTGCATAAATTCATAGCCAATATGCCCTCAATACGTGTGCCTTAGCAATTCCACTATATCACGGAGCGGTATATTATTGCTGCTCCAAGCATCGTCGGCATGAAATATCCTATCTAAATCCCAAATTGTCAGCCCATAGTGAGCTGGATCTAACTCTGGATAGTAATACGTAGACCTGCCCAATGGATTGAACGAAGCAAGCAAATGCCCACGCACGCGATACGCATTAATCAACAGCATGATATGTGCATTTTTCTCAACTTTATCTTCTGCTGAAGGCAGCACACCCGATTGAGTGAAGTTATCGGTCTGCCACTGCAATGGCTCAAAAGGAACTTCAAGGCTATAAAATATTTGATTATAAAACTGCTCTTTGCCCAAAAGTAGCCTATTTATATAAGCCAAAAATTCCGCACTTTCGGCGCCTTGGATTATTCTATGATCGTAAGTAGAAGTGATTGTTACAACTTTTGAGACAGCCATATCGGTTAGTATGCTCGGATTGACTGCTTGAAATTCGGTCGGATAATCAATTGAGCCAGTTGCAACAATAAGTCCTTGCCCTTTCATCAAACGCGGGCTTGAGTGAGTTGTGCCAATCATTCCGGGGTTTGTCAATGTTACAGTGGTATGCTGCAAATCGTCAATATCTAATTTATTATTTCTTGCTTTATCGATTAATTCATTATATTTGGCAACAAAGTCAGCAAAACTAAGCGACTCGGCGCCTTTTACGTTAGGCACTAAAAGCAGCCTTGTGCCATCTTTTCGCGTCAAATCGACGGCTAATCCGATATTTAGCGATTCTCGCCTTATTCTATGCGGTTTGCCATCAATATCGGCGTAGTAATCGTTCATATTGGGGAATTTTTTCAGTGCTTTTACTATCGCCCAAGCCAAAATATGAGTAAAAGATATTTTCTTTATCTTTAGATTTTCTAAATGCTTATTAATTATCCGCCTATTCTCATCGAGCAATTTCACTGGTATCGTCCTAACTGACGTTGCAGTGGGCAATTCCAAACTTTGCTGCATATTTTCTGCAATTTTTGCCGAAATCGATTGAAGCGGCTCGGCTGTCTCATTGGCAGACAACGTGATAGTTTCTACTTTCTTTGCCGTTACACTTCCAGCAGGTATTTCGGGAATTGTAGTTTGCGGTTTATTCTTAGAAAAATAATCTTGCCATTCTTTGCTGACCGAGTCTGGATCTTTAAGATATTCGTAATATAATTCTTCGATAAATGCCAAATTTAATTCATTCATATCAACAACTTGAGTAATGTCTTAATAACTTTAGTCCGAGTTAAAACGAATTTTCATCTATTTGATTGTAAAAAGCAGTAGAGCGATTTTGCAACGCGGCAGCGCAATAATTATAGCACAATGCGGAAGTTAGAAATTGATGCTGCACGAAGTGCTATTCATTCTGCGAATTAATCTTTGAATTTAAAATTGGATATAGCTCCACTTTTATCCAATAAAAATTTGGCTCTATAGATAGCGCCTTGTCATAATACTTTTTTGCTAAACTATAGTTCTTCAACTCCAAATATGTATTACCAATAACTGTCAATAAATTCAGATAGTTCCAGTTATTAATAAGATTGCTTTTATTGCTTTCAAGCAATTTTTCGGCTTTTAAGTATAACTTTAGCGCATTGCTTTTCGAGCCGCCCATGAAAGTTGGAGTATAGAAATCGACATTTCCTAACTGCATATATGCAAACCAATTATTTGAATCGAGCTTTGCCGCCTGCTTGGAATAATCTACTATTTTAGATGCCAAAAACGGAGCTTGCCACCTTGAAATTCCCACCCTATACCCGTAAAAAATTGACCTATACACGCATAGCGTCGAAAGTGAATATTTTTTATTCTCTAAATATGTCAAATTGCTTTCGGCTTTTTCTAAATACTGCTCCGCTAATTTATATTTCTTTTTCCCCATGCACCAAGCAATATAGCCGTATTGATAATTCACAAGCTCTAACCGTTGCTGATTTGTCATTTGCGATTGCTTATCTATTTCATCGATTATCTTTTTCCATTCGCCCATATTGTCGCTAATAAAGCAATCGTATATCCTTTCTCGATTATCGGATAGCAGCGACATAGCCGCCGCGAATAAAAGCAAAATTGCACCCAAAACTATGCTTTTCATTAAACTCCTGCGGCTCGGTTATTTACTAACTTTATTTGCAATATGTGCTTTTATCATCTCAAGCATTTTGCTGATTTCCGCAAAGCCGCAGCCGTTAAGCCAATTAATCTGTGGATATTGATTGCGAAACCAAGTGAGCTGCCTTTTGGCATATCGCCGTGTGTTTTGCTGTATCTTGCTTATTGCTTCGCTCTCCGAAATATTGCCCTCTATATATTCCATTGTTTCTTTGTAGCCAACTGTATTGAGCGAATTTAAATTTTTATCAAATCCCATATCAAGCAATTTTTTCACCTCTGCGAGCAAGCCATGCTCCCACATTATCAGCGTTCTCGTATTGATTTTTTCATATAAAATATTGCGGGGCAAATCAATGGCAAAGTATAAGCAATTGTAATTTTTTGCTTTTTGCTTGCTGGCATGCGAGACTGAAAAAGGCACGCCGCTAAGCCTAAAATAAGAAATTGCTCTTATTACTCGGCGCGGATTTTTATCGGGATACATTTTAGCAGAAGCGGGGTCAATCTGCTCTAATTCGCGATATAGCTCATCTTTGCCTTTTGAAAGTAGTTCTGCTTCTATCTGTTGTCTCGCTTTCATCAACTCTTTGCTTTCAAGCTCATC
>JAKIZN010000128.1 GCA_022708005.1 Bacteroidota bacterium
AACGATCACGTTGATAAATTAAGGCTTTACGACGAAAACCAAAGTGTAAAGAACATGGTATTCATCATAGATAAAGGCGATACCAAACTTTCCGAAGGGCAATTAGTTACCCGCAAAAAGGTGCGCGACGTCAATAACGATATGAAGAATAAAGGCAAAGCACTTGCGGAGTTCCGCCCAGCCGAGCCTGCCACTTCTGAGCCTATTTTGCTTGGTATTACTCAGGCTTCGCTTACAACTGAAAGTTGGCTTTCGGCGGCTTCATTCCAAGAAACTACACGCGTTCTTTCTGATGCTTCAGTTGCGGCAAAGACAGACAACCTAATAGGTTTGAAAGAAAATATCATACTTGGGCAGCTTATTCCAGCCGGTACAGGCTTACGGGCATATCAAGATATGGTTGTTACTACTTATGTAGGCAATATTTTTGGTAGGGCAGAGTCATCTGGCGACAATCAAGGCGATAAGGGACCATTAAACCCAGCCGACCTTGCAGCAGCAATAGAGCAAGAAATGTCATTGATAGATGATGGCAGCGTCGCTATGCCCGATAACAAGTAATCGTTTCGGCTAAACTATTTAAAGCAGAGATACTCCAAAAGTTCTCTGCTTTTTTTGTTTATAACGCGTTTAATACTAAAAGAGCATTAGAAGCCTTTCTATTACCTATTAGCTGTTTTTCCAGATGCCCTACACCTCGAAGGTGTAGGACATCTTAAAGCCTAATATTTTCTTACAGATACGCATTCAGTTAGAGTTTCTATTGAATTATTTGTGTTTAATACTAAAAATCTTTTTCTAAATGATAGTTTTTTATTATATTGAGTTTTATTGAATTTACAAGTAATTATAAAGTTTTGTTATACTAATTTAATACAAAAAATATGGCAGGTCATAGCAAGTGGGCGAATATAAAGCACCGAAAAGGCAAGCAAGACGCTAAGCGTGGGAAGATATTTACAAGGCTCGGCAAAGAAATTACAATTGCAGCACGTGAAAGTGGAGGCGACCCAGACACAAACTCAAGACTCAGGCTAGCGATAGCTAATGCAAGGGCAGTCAATATGCCGTCGGATAATATCCAAAGGGCTATAAAAAAAGGCACAGGCGAACTCGAAGGCGAAGCTTATACTGAAATAACATTCGAAGGATACGCTCCGGGCAGGGTTGCCGTTATAGTTGAAACTGTTACCGATAATAAAAATCGCACGCTGCCCGAAGTTCGCTCTACCATGAGCAAGCACGGCGGCAGCTTGGCAGAGTCGAACGCTGTTGCTTGGAATTTTGAGCGAAAGGGCGTTATTAACATTGCCACCGCAGGCAAATCTGAAGATGAGCTATTAGAACTCGTGCTCGAAGCGGGTGCTGATGATTTAGAATATAGCGAAGAAAATTCTAGAATTATTTGCGCTATGGAAAATTTTGCGATAGTTAGTAAATATTTTGAGTCTAATAATGTGGAAATAGCTGAAGCAAAATTAGAATACGTTCCTAAACAAACTACAACTATATCCGATTTAGCCGAAGCACAAAAAGTTCTAAAATTTATTGACGCTATAGAAGATATTGAAGACGTTCAAAACGTATTTTCAAACTTTGAAATTGACGATTCTATTGTCGATAAACTTGAAGATTAATGATTATACTTGGCGTAGATCCCGGGTCAGTCTTATGCGGATATGGCGTTATCGAAAAAGATGAGAGCCATATCCGCTTGGTTGAATATGGCGTTATCGAGGCTAAAAAAAAATACAGCGACTTCAATCAACGATTAAAGGAAATATACGATAGAATTTGCCAAGTGATAGAGCGAGCCAATCCCGACGCAGCAGCCTTTGAATCGCTATTCTTTGCTAAAAATCCGCAATCGCTAATCAAGTTATCGCATGCGAGAGCTGCTGCTATTGTCGCTGTCGCAAAATATGACGTAGCTATTGCCGAATACTCAGCGAGAGAAATTAAAAAGGCTGTTACGGGGCGAGGCGCTGCGAGCAAAGAACAAGTGCAATTTATGGTGAAAACTCTGCTGAATATCGAAGAAACACCCCAATTTTACGACGCAACAGACGCTCTCGCTGCTGCTATTTGCCACTCAGTTAGGTATAATGCCGCATCTGGTAACTCTTCTAATTGGGCTGAATTTATTAAAAATAATCCAGATATTGTAGTAAAGCATTAATTGCTGCGAAGTTTTATGAAAAATCAAAAAGCTGAAATATGGTTTTGGGCATTTACTGCAATATTCTCGCTTCTAATATTTTTAGCTAACTCCAATCATATAAGCCAGCAGTCGATTTATTATGATACTATATTGCCTTTGGCAAAGTCTATGCTTAGCGCTCATGGATATTCGGATAGCTCGGGCAATCCAGTTTTTTATCCGCTTTGGGGCTATCCGATAATGCAAATTGCTGGATTTGCGATTGGGCGCCCAGTTGCACTTACCTTGCTGCTTCAGTTTGTTTTTTCGCTGCTCGCCATTGTTTGCTTTTATCGAATTTTTAAAATAGAGAAAAAATACTACCATATACCGCTTTTTCTGCCATTTTTAGCACTAATGTCGGTAAAAGTTCCAGATGCGATGGTGGCTTTTTTGTTGCTCCCATATATTTATTTTGCTAGGGAATACATAGAAAATCGCAGGGTTGGCAGCGCTGTTATGGCTGGCGCTGTGCTTGCTATTTGCGTAAATTTTCGCTCCGAATATTTATTTCTGCCGCTTGCACATTTTCTAATGATTTTCCTCGTTCGCGAAAAAAGAAATGAAACGCTGAAGCTATCGCTAATAATAATTATCGCTGTGCTGCTTGGGCTTTTGCCTTGGTCGCTGCGTTCGCTTAATGCAACTGGCGAATATATGCTAACCGCTACAAACGGCGGCTCGGTAGCGTATATCTCGCTCGGGCAGCTCGATGGCAACAAGTGGGGGATAGCGCCATTTGATTCTACCGCTGTTTCTGTCGCACAATTGAATGGATTCGATACTCCATTTAGCCCTGCTGCGGATAAGATGTTTAAAGACAAATTTTTTCAAGCGATTAGCGATGAGCCGATTGAATTTATAAAGAAAGCGCTATCGAATAGCTCGAAAATTTTCTATCGGGGAGTATATACTGGCGAATTTGCGAATATTTTCATAACTAGCGATAGGCGAGCAGGAATCAATAACTATCTGCTTTCAAAAGGCGGGACGCTATCTCAAATGATGGCTTTAAAGGACTTGCCTGCGAGCGAATCTGTGCCTATTGCAATAGAGAAAGCCATACAATTGCTATTTATGGCGGTGCTTTTGGTTATGTTCGTAATGATTATAGCTAAATGCTTTAGCAAAAAGAACTTATCAAATCCAACTTTTGCATTAATATTATCTTTGATAATTTATAGAATTGTAACAATTGCCGCCGTGCAATACGAATACCGCCACGTTACTTCATTTTATATTTTAATATTGGGAATATCGCTAACCGCAATAAAGAATAAACTCAAATAATTCAAGAGAAACTCTACCAGACTATGTCTTTGGGCAATGGGGCATGCCCCATTGTCTATCCGCTGTTCTCCAGATGTCCTACACCTTCGAGGTGTAGGACATCTTAAAGCCAAATTGTAACGAACCCAAAGGGTTCAAATGTTTGTAGTAATAAATAATCGGCGAGTTATACGACTCCGTAGGAGTCGCATTAGGTTATGCAACCTTATTTTCTACAAACATCAAATCCCTTCGGGATTAAAAGAACCCCAAATAGTGTATCATAACCCTTATTAGACAGCTCCATCTTAAAGCCTATTATACGTCAGCGGTCTATAGCACAATTACTTCTCTTTCTAATTTGATGCCAAATTTCTCTTGAACTGAGCCGATAATTTTTTCGGATAGCGAATATATGTCTTCGCCAGTAGCATTGCCGTAATTGACTAAAATTAAAGCGTGCTGGCTGTATACTCCAGAATCACCTTCGCGATAGCCTTTCCAACCGCATTTTTCAATTAGCCAAGCGGCTGGAATTTTTAGCATACAGCCGCCGACTTGGTAATGCGGAATTGCCTCGCTTGCCTGAGCAATATTTTCAAAATGCTCAATGTCAATTATTGGGTTTTTGAAAAAACTGCCCGCGTTGCCCAATTTTTTTGGGTCTGGCAATTTTTGCTCGCGCAATCGTTTGACTGTATTAAGCACATAATTGCAATCTTGCTCGACAAATGAAAATTTTCCGAGTTCGGTCTTTAATTCTTTATACGAATCGTTTAGCTCCCACTGCCGCGATAGCTTATAGCTCACATCTGTTATGATGACTTTATCACGAAGCTCATGCTTGAAAATTGAATCTCTATAAGCAAATTTGCAATCGTAATTTTCGAGTTCTATAAATTCTCCACTTTCGATATTAAATCCAGTTAGCCTTGCAAAATAATCTTTTTGTTCTACTCCATAAGCTCCAATATTTTGGACGGGTGCGGCGCCTACTTTTCCGGGTATAGAGACCAAATTTTCAATGCCATAATATTTATTTTTCGAGCAAGTTTCTGCAAATTCATTCCAACTTTCGCCCGATTTCACCTTAACAGTTGCGTAATCAGCATTGATTTCTACAAGATTAATGCCTTTTAATTCGATATTAATTACAATCCCATCAAAATCAGTTCTGAATAAAACATTCGAGCCACCACCTAAAACAAATCGTTTTTCAGACGTAAATTCTTTAGTTCCAATTAATTGAAGTAAATCATCGGTTGAATTGATATTTACGAAATATTTAGCTTTTGCATCGATAGCAAAGCTGTTGTATCTTTTTAGCGAGAAATTTTTGAATATTTCCATTATTCTATAATATAAATTCCATTAAAAGAAAATGATAAGATTAAAATTACGATAGTAATCCAGCCAATAATTTTTCTTGTTGTGCCAATATCAGAATCGTCCATTACTGGCGGGTGGTCGAGCTTAATCACAAATTTTAAAACTATTGCCCATACGAGCCAACCAAACCAAGATTTGAATATAAACGGCGCTTTGTCTTGCACGAAGTTAAATATTGGCAGCAAAGCGTTTTGCAAAGCAATAATTATCGAATTGGGCGAATCCACTTTGAGTAAGTCGTATAGCTGAGCGAATACCGAAGCCGCTCCCAATGCAAGCAAGACATACCAAGCTATCCTTGCGATTTTTGAGTGTAATTTCCCGAACATAGCGTAAGTTATATGCCCGCCATCAAGTTGCCCAACTGGCAACATATTAAGCGAAGTAACAAATAACCCGAACCAGCCAACGTTCAAAAATGGATAATGGTATATTTCATTCATCGGAGGCAAAAATCCATTAGGATTAGCAAATACATTGGACAGCAGCCAATATAAAATTGTATCGCCAAAGTGCAAACTTGTATTTGGAATTGCTCCGCCGTATAGCTCAATGTATTCTGGATGAATGCTATATAAAAAATCTATATTGGGCAGAGTTATAAGCCCATAAATTAAAAATCCAAGCGAAACGATAAATCCCGCGATAGGACCAGCGGCGCCAATGTCGAACAGCGCTTTTCGGCTTGGAATTGGAGAGCGAGTCT
>JAKIZN010000129.1 GCA_022708005.1 Bacteroidota bacterium
TGCTCGTGTTAGCCAGAAATATTAGAAAAATTTGGGATACTGAAATTGGAATTGCTTCCTTTATTAGCTTTTTCCAAAGTTTCCAATTTATCGAAAGGGATATTTTCCCGTTATTTTTAATATATAAAAGTAATATCCAAACTGAATTTATAACTGTCGAGGCAGTCAAGACATACATGGCGCTCACCACATCATTAGAATTTCTGACAAATATGAGCGTTCCCGCTAAGTTTATTCCAGCTATAAGCATTTGCCTAAAGCCTAAGATTTCCATTTGCTCGATGCCTTGGTAATACCAATCAATAAGCAGTGCAGACATTACAATATTAGCCGAAGCGATGATAATCAGGTAGTTCTGCTGTGCGGGCAAATTCATAAGCAGCAACAAAATTGCCAGCAAAGCAAATGCGATTGTAGCAATAAAAATCCTAATACTTATTATGGTATTGACGTAATGTGATGCTTCGTGAGGTTTGCGAGCAATTTCTCTTGCGCCGATAACATTAAAGCCAAGAGTAACGAATGCAACAAAATAAGCAATGGTAGCAAGCGCAAAATTAATTTGTCCATAGCCTTCAGACAAAATGACTCTTGCAAGGTACGCGTTTGTGAAAAAGCTCATACCTTTGGTTGCCAGCTCGGCAACGCTCATCCAAGCCATATTTCTGATGATTTTATTTGCTTGCGACATCGAACAAACAATTAATGAATATTGCTATTTTTATAAAATTCAAACTAACAAAAAAGCCGTTAAAATCATAGCTTGATTTTTAGGGCTGCCATCTATTTCATAGATAATATTTTGCAAATAAATTGACAAGCATCAGTTTACGTGGGCATTATACTTAATATATTGGAGTAGATGCAGCGTTTTTTATTGATTTGGCTTAGCGCAAAAAAAATAGCCTCGCCATCGGGGGGAACTGATAGCAAGGCATGCAGCATAAAGAGGAAGAAACGACATAAATGCCGTCGAGCGAAAGACGAGACTCGAACTCGCGACCCCAACCTTGGCAAGGTTGTGCTCTACCAACTGAGCTACTTTCGCTTATTTTCAATTCTTCATCAAAGAACGAAAGCAAAAATAAGGCATTTTTACGATATATGCAAGTTTTTTTTTTCGATTTTTTAATTTTTTTTGTCAAGATTGGCTTTTTCACTTAATTTCAAATGGGTTCGCCAATACACAAATATTTTTTTAGCTCCGATACAAACGATTTTAGCGATAAATTCGTGAAATAAACTAATTGAGCTGTATCCTTTTTCAGTTGACTTCGTATTTATATTGGCATATTATTTGTAAATAAATAATGTATTATGGGGGAAATGCTATGAACGAAGTCTTGCTAAAAGCTGGTTTTATATTAATTGTAGCTTTTGCATTTGCACTGCTAAACAGCAGTATAACCGATAGGGTAGCCAACAGCCTAAAAAAAATCTTTACTTCTAATAGGAAATAACAGCAAATATGCTGATAAAATTTTATAAATATGGTTTGCTTTTTCTTGCATTTGCAGCAATTTTAAGCTCCTGCTCGGTCAGCAAGCGCTTTGCAAGCGACGGCAGAAGCTTAGGAAACTCTGCACGAGAAGGAAGGGCAGCTCGCCCTGCTCCAAGCCAGCCGCCCGTTGAGATTACAACAATCAAGCCGCAAGCGCCGCTTAACGCTCAGCAGCAAAAGATAATTTCGGAGGCAAGTGAATGGCTCGGCACGCCGTATTTATGGGGCGGCAACACCAAAAAAGGGGTTGATTGCTCTGGATTTGTCAAAAATATTTATGGCGAAATTGGAATTTCATTGCCCCGAACAGCACAGCAGCAATATAACTATGCGCAAAAAATTAGTGATAGCGAAAGAGTCGCGGGCGATTTGCTATTCTACCAAAGAGGCAACAAAATATCGCATGTGGCTATATATATTGGAAATGACGAAATAATACATTCTGCTTCTGGCAAGGGAGTAGTAAGGCAATCAATCGCAAACTCATATTTACAAAGCATTTACGTCGGAGCAGGCAGAATTTTGACAAAATAATGTTAAATCACGACTGAGAAATTTCTGGGAGTGGCTTTGAGCAACTCGTCAATCAGCACCTTTTCGTTCTCCGATTCATCTATAATAGAAAAATGTGAAACCACAGAACTAAACTTAATTAGCTCAACGGAAAGATTTTTAAGCAAAAGAGCTTTTTCTTTATCAATTTCGCTAATGCCCTTGCTTATTATTAATTTAGCTTCTTCGGATAGCATCACTTTTTTTATAATTGAATGAAAGTGTAATGATACTTGTAAAGCATTATTTTGCAAATAGTTATCTTTCTTTTCAGTAAAAACTTCGCATCTGCAAAGCATTACTTTTTTCTGCAAAGATATAGCAAAAAGCAAGATTATTGGCTGGGAGTTAGCAATGGCAAAGCTATTATAAGCGCATACTGCCGTTATTAAATTTTTTGCTTGAGCGTGGCTATCCGAAAGAGTGTTAGCCAGCGTTTCATTAAAGTGCAGCAGTTCCGCATCGGGCGTTTCATTTGCTATACTTTGCAAAATTTGCAAAATTGAAGCATTTGGCAAAAAAGCTGGATAGAAAGACTCCACCAATGTTTCTGGCTGATTCGCAGAGATGATAAGCATAAATATTGCTTTGAAAACGGCTTGTTTATCTAATTTTTTTTCTTCGAGCCCAATTTTTTCTAAAGCGCCAGTAAAAGAAATTACATCGGAGCGGAGTATCTGCGATTTTTTTTCAATAAGATAATCAATAACATCATCTAAATAGATGCTATCGGGCACATCAAGCATACGAATAGCATCTTTTGTCTCTCGCCGCTTCCCACCGGAGAACGAAGTAATTGAATGCACACGAAGCACAAGCGAAGGAGTAGTTTCTGCAACAAGCAGAAATAAAGTATCGCCAGCTATCAATTTGTTATGCAAAACAGCGCTGAATGTTCCCATTGGCAGCTTAATTTTAGCCGTTTCTTTATCGATAATTTCTATCACAGTTCCGACAACTATTTCGCCCTGCTTTAATTTTTGCGGTTCTTGCTTCTTGCTTGGCTTTTGGCGAAAAGGTGCATAGTAACCACTATATGAAGCGCCACCTTGCCCAGTCCTTTCGAGACCACCAATATTGCCAAGTTCGTCCATTCAAGCATTAAAATTGTGATAAAAATTTATAATTATTTTCGTGGAGCAAACGAATATCGTCTATTCCTATACGCAGCATGGTTACTCGCTCTATTCCGAACCCAAACGCATATCCAGAATATTCTTCGGGATCTATGCCGCAGTTTTTCAATACATTTGGATGAACCATTCCGCAGCCAACTACTTCAAGCCAGCCAGAATGCTTGCAAACTCGGCAGCCTTTGCCATTACAAAGATAGCAAGTGATGTCCATTTCGGCGCTTGGCTCTGTGAATGGGAAAAACGATGGCCTGAAGCGGAATTTGATGTTTTCGCCATACATTTTTTGAGCAAAAACCATCATGGTGGCTTTTAGTTCGGCAAACGTAACATTTTTATCAATGTAAAGCCCTTCGATTTGATGAAATTCCGCAAGCGAACGCGATGAAATAGCTTCGTTGCGATAAACCCTGCCGGGCATTATCGTTCTTATCGGAGGCTTTTGCAGTTGCATAACTCTAACTTGGACTGGCGAAGTATGAGTCCTAAGCAGCACATCATTGCGGTCAGATTTGATAAAGAATGTGTCTTGCATATCGCGAGCGGGGTGGTCTGCTTGAAAATTTAGCGCATCAAAATTGTGATAATCATCTTCAATATCTGGACCATTGGCAACGGTAAATCCAAGATTAGCAAATATTTCTACCATCTTATCTAAAGTTTGATATATCGGGTGGTAGCTACCTTTAAATGATCGCCTGCCGGGCAAAGTAAGGTCAATTGTCGGTTCAGAGCTAACTTGCGATTCGAGCGACTGCTTGATGTCGCCAAATTTTTCTTCGATAGTTTTTCTGCAAACGTTTAATTCTTTGCCGATTAGTGGTTTTTCGGTATTCGGCAAAGTTTTTAATTTATCAAATAGCGCTTGCAGAGGACCTTTTTTTACGAGATAGTCCAATCGAAATTGCTCTAAATCTTTTGCATTATTGATTATTTCAAGTTTGCCGAGCATCTCAGCTTTTAAATTGTTGATTTCCTGTATCATATAAATTTTAAGATTTTATTATTGTAATTGTATTATTATAAAAGTTAAAAATATCAAAATTTCGTGGAAAATACAAGTTTTTATTGCAATGCCAATCGGCTGATGAAAATGTGTCTAATAATAGCCCGAAAATATTTTGGAACAGTAATTGATATTGTTGCTACAGGATGATAAAAAATATTGAAAGGATTTCACAATGATAGTAAATGAAACAGATCCCTCAAGAAGGTATCTACCACTTGTTCAGCAGAAGATGCAGACTGGAGGAATTGCTCCGAGCAACACATCTTTTGCTGATACCGTTCGCGAGTTCGTTGGCGAAGTTAATAATATGCAAATTGACGCTACGGAGCAAACTGAAAAGCTGATACGTGGCGAACCCGTTGATATTCACGATGTTATGATTACTGCTCAAAAAGCAAGAACTTCTTTCCAATTGCTAATGGAATTGCGAAACAAGGGATTGGATTTGTATCGTGAAGTGATGAGAATGCAGGTGTAATATGCGCCGTTGGCGGACAATATTCGCCATTTGTTGAAAAATTAACTTTAATTCGAGAATTTTATGGCAGACGTTGCAGTTATAGAACAAGCTAAAACTTTTTTTACAAGATTATCGACAATTCAGAAAGTAATTATTGGAATTGTCGTTGGAGCAGTGGCTATTGGATTAGTACTGCTGCTTGCGGGCAGAAAAGGCACTGAATTCGGAGTGCTGTATAATAACCTTGAGCCGCAAGACGCGTCTCAGATAATTGAAAGCCTGAAAAGCAAGCAAATTGATTACGAACTTGCCGATAATGGCACTACTATATTAGTTGATAAATCAAAGCTCTATGATACGCGGATTGGGCTTGCAGGCGAAGGGCTACCCGCCGAAAGTTCTGTGGGATATGAAATTTTCGACAAAACAAATTTAGGAATGTCTGAATTTGTTCAAAAGTTGAATTATCGCAGGGCTATGGAGGGAGAGCTTGCTCGGACTATTTCATCGTTAGATGAAGTGAAAAAAGTTAGAGTGCATATAGTTGTTCCAGAGAAAACACTGTTCAAAAAAGACGAAAAGCAGCCAACAGCTTCTATTACGCTGCATCTCAAAACGGGCAGAAGTTTAAGCAAAATAAGCATAGAGGGCATACAAAATCTTGTGGCAAGCAGCGTTGAAGGGCTGAGCGTTGATAGGGTTACAGTTGTCGATGGGCGAGGCAAAGTGCTTTCCGAGCCGCCTTTGGATAATTCTACGGTAATTGGTCTAACATCAACGCAGCATGATATTCAGCGCCGAGTGGAGCAACACTATGCTGATAAGGTTCAATCTTTATTAGACGGCGTGCTAGGTGCAGACAATTCAAAGGTAAGGGTGAATGCCGAAGTCGACTTTAC
>JAKIZN010000130.1 GCA_022708005.1 Bacteroidota bacterium
ACCGTATCATTTCTTGGGTTTCTGGTTCAAGTTGAGACATTATTAACTCTTATCTATTTATTACTTTAATATCATTTAACTATAGAACAACAATTGTATCGGTATTCTTGACTAAAAAGTTAAGAATTTATTTTGATTTTTTAAAAACACTTACTTTTTTTATATACTTTTTTATATATTTTTAACTTTTGCTCCTTTTTATGACTATCATTTAAGAAAAATATTAACTCGTACAGAACGTTTTTTCATTTTAAAATGGTCAAATTTATTTTACTTGTGCAAAATGCTATTGCTGACTATTTAATGTACTATCTCAATTTTATTGGCAATTCATATTGATATGACTATACGCATCGATAAATTACTACGCTCTCACAGAAAAACTGTTTCGATTGTGATTGACGAAAAAGGCAAACTTATAGTGAAGGCTCCGCTATCTATGCCAGACGAGATAATTAGGAAATTGGTCAAAAAAAATGAAAATTGGATTATAGACAAGCGTAGCATTACGATGAGCAAGAAGAAGCCTGCAACTATATATCAAGATGGCAGCATAATAAATCTCTTCGAGCAGCCATACGCTTTGCGGGTAATAAACGACGCTCGCTATGCAATGAAGCTATCCAAAGACAACGTAATTTACATTGCCGACGACCTTTTGCCTCAGATAAAACTGCTGCTCGAAGAGCTAATAAGGACAGTTGCAAAACCAAAGTTTGACGAAATGGCTCGCTCTTGGGCGAAAGCAATGGGGGTGCAATTTAAGCAAGTAAAAATTTCATCGGCAAAAACGCGGTGGGGTTCCTGCTCAAATCAAGGCAATATCAACTTAAATTGGAAGCTCGCTTTGGCGCCGCTGTTTATCAGCAACTATATTGTAGTCCATGAGTTAGCACATTTAAAAGAACTAAACCATTCCGCTCGCTTCTGGAGGATAGTTGCTCAGCATATTCCAACTTATAAAGATTCGGAGAAATGGCTCGCTAAAAATGGATATTTGCTCGAACTTTAATCCAAATAATTCAATAGGAACTTTCCCATTGTCTACCCGCTGTTCCCCAGATGTCCTACGCATTCGAGGTGTAGGACATCTTAAAGCCTAATATTTTCTTGCAGATACACATTCAGTTAGAGTTCCTAATGCATTATTTGGGTTTAATCACTGAATTTCTAATTCTTCCAATGCTTTGCTAATATCGCTCCAATCAAAGCCTTGTCCCCGCAAATAGTTGATTATCATCGTTTTATGCTTTTCCTTTGGCTTATTTTGAATCATTCGATATTTTTTTTGTGCCGCTTTTAGGACAATTTCGGGAGAAAGCTCATGCGGATATGTGGCTGATAGAGCTTCTTCAGCGATATTTTTGCTAATACCTTTTGCTATTAGTTCCATTTTTAGCTTGAGTTTGCTGGGGCTTTTCGTCTTCAATTTAGTGTTTATATAGCTAATTGCAAATTTTCTATCGTCAAGCAACCCAAATTCTGTAAGAAACGCTACTACGCCATCAATAACTTCTTCGCCATATCCTTTAGTTTTAATTTTATCAATAACTTGCTGGCGAGTCCGCGGTGAATAGCTTGTATAAGCATATAAATCTCGCTTTGCTTGCATCAAATTATTTTCGCTAACAATGCTTCTGAGCAATTCATCATCTAAAGACATCGAAGCAGAAACTTTATATTTCAAAATAATATCAGTAAACCACTCGAAAACCTCACCGCTATCTAATACGACTGAGCAGCGAGCGCCTTTAGTTTTTATTGAAACTACTTTATTCATAGCTTGTCAGCAAAAATAAAAATTACCCGACGAAACGGGCAGTTAATATATTTTAATATAAATAACACAGTAGAAATTTAGACATTGTCTATCCGCTGTTCTCCAGATGTCCTACACCTTCGAGGTGTAGGACATCTTAAAATCTAACATTTTCTTGCAGATGCGCATTCAGTTAGAGTTCCTGATGCATTATTTGGGTTTATCAGTGCCGAACATCAAAATTTAGTTGCAGCTTTGCTAAAACATATCTGGCGGAGCGGATTGCTCTTGCTGCACTTTGCCCCTTTGGCGCTGTTGCTTCAAACCATTATTTATTTTATACGTAAAGCCAATATTCATAACTCGTGCTTCGGGCAAATAAGTATTAGTGAACTTAAATCCATCGCCCTTTGCATACCCGCCCCATCTCTGCGTATCGAATGGATTGCTAATCCTGAATGTCAGAGCGCCATCAGTTTGCCAGAAATCATATCTAATTGCAAAATCTGCCCAATAGCTCTCGTGCCGCATACCTTGCGGGGTTAGCGTCTTTGGCATATACATTGCAAAAATTTGCAGCGAAAGATTAGACATAAGCTGAACATTGCTATTCAACCTACCATTCCAAAAATATTCGCTCTTTTCATATTTAGGCATCTCTGGTATATTTACAGTTACGTCATTTTTATAATATGAAAAATTTGCACCAATGGTCAGCCAAGTGGCAGGGCGAGTTTGCGCCGATAGATCTAATCCATAGCTAATGCCATCGGAATAATTCATAAATGTATGATAAATCACATCTTTATCTTTATTATATGTAGTATACATTGTAATTGTGCCAAAAGACCTTCTCAAAAATAGGCTCGGAGTAATCATATTAAAGCCAAAATATTTGATATATCCAAGCTCGTAAGAGTCTGAATATGTTGGCTTTAGGTGAGGATTACCAGAACGAATAGCGTTAGGATCGGACTTATCCTCAAAAGGATTTAAAAACCATATTTGCGGTCTATCAACTCGCCTGCTGTAAGATAACTGAACTTGGTCTGCCATAGCAAAGCGGTAGCTAAGCACAGCCGACGGGAAAACATCAAAATATGAGCTGTTGAACTTTTCATTAGTAGTTCTCAAGTCGCTATGTGTTATAGTTTGTTCGCCACGCAAGCCAAATTGGTAGCTAAAATCGCCCACCATACCTGAATACATCGCATAAAGCGAAAGCACTTGCTCGTCAAAAACAAAATGATTGCTCGCAGTTGAGTCATAAAGCCAATCTTTTATGGAATGCTCGTAAGTTTTATTTATAACTTTGCTATTAGTGCCTCTTAAACTCCATTTTGCTCCAGTTTCTAACTTACTTTCTTGGCTAAATGGATGCACGTAGTCAGTTTGGACAGTTAGCGAATTTATATAACTATCAGAATTATTCCTTTGTGCAAATGACGGTTTTGCACTTGGCGAACCATCGGGATTGAAATAGTCGAACTTGCTGAGCGAGCTCATATCCATATTAAAATTACTAAAATAAGCATCAACGCTATATTCTTGCCCTTTCGTATCAAATGTTTTTTTATAACTTAAATTTGCATCAAAACTCTCAAAAGGCTGATTAGTGGAAAAAGTCCTATTGCTCAAATCAACTATTTGCGATAAAAAGTCAGTTTGATAATCGGCTTTGCCCCTCATTTTACTCCCAGAATTAGAGTAACTGCTTGAAAGCAATAGATAATTTTGAGGATTTATATTTATTTCTGCTCCAAGTTTGACATACTGCCTTATGGAATTACTGTAATTATCATAATCTTGGTTAAGGAACATTGTCCCTTGCTCAAGGTATGTCTCGCGAACAACCTCTTGTCCCGACTTACGATTATATCTATATAAATCGTAATTTCCGAAATAATTCACCGCACCGGTGTTATAATTTAAATTAGCGCTTGCGTTATACTTATCGCCATTCCCAGCGCCCAGATTTAATATGCCGTTCCAGCCGTATTCACTTTTCTTTTTAGTTATAATATTAATAATTCCGCTCATACCTTCTGCATCATACTTTGCAGATGGATTTGTTATAAGCTCAATATTTTCGATGGAGGCAGCGGGTATTTGCTCAAGCACATTCGCTAAATTGCTGCCTGCAGTCGGCGAAGGCTTGCCGTCTATCAATATTTTAACATTAGCACTTCCTCGCAAGCTAACTTGTCCCTCTGCACTAACTTCCACAGATGGAGCGGACTTCAGCACATCGAGAGCATTTCCATTTGATGCCGTTATTACTTTCGAAACGTTTATGACTTGTTTGCCCATTTGGTATTCCAAGAGTGGCTTTTCCGCAGAAACTACAATTTCATCTGTCCGAGCCGCACTTTGCATTAAAGCGATAGACGATAAGTCAATTTGCTGGCTTGACTTATTCAATTGCAGCGGCGAAATCAACTTCGTGTCATAGCCAATAAAGTTGATTTTTATATAATAATCATCATCGGGCATATCGTTGAAGGCGAACAGCCCATTTTTATCAGTTATCTTGCCAGCTATGAGGACTGAATCTTTAGCTTTGTGCAACGTAACACTTGCCGAGCCTAACGGAGCACCCGTTTGCTCATCTGTTACTTTACCTTTTATCAAACTTTTCGCGAAGGAGCTTGCAGGAGCAATAGCTACTGATAGCATAACAAGCATTGGGAGCAATAATTTAGCCAACATATTATTTCACTAATTAAAAATACATTTGTCAATAAAAACGGTTCATATTACTATAATTCTTACGTAATCATCAAAAATAAGTTTCAAATCGTACGTATTTTTTTGTAGTAAAATTACAAAAATGGGGAAACGCTTCATAGCCGTTTCCCCTAATTTGCACGTGTAAATTCAACAGACTATAGCAGTCTGCCCTGCTCAATATCTCCTACGGTGAGATTTGGCGTGTTATTATCGTCGTCTGCGTCGTCGGTATCACCTTCGTGATTAACCATTGTAACATCTGCAATTGAATCGCCATCGTCTAAGCGAATTAGCTTGACGCCTTGCGTATTTCTGCCCACAGTTCTAATTGCAGCTACATGTTGCCTAATTAAAATTCCTTTTTGAGTAATGACAATAAGGTCGTCGGAATCAACGGCGGTGAGCAAACCAATCACTTTTCCAGTCTTTTCGGTAACATTCATAGAAATCACGCCTTTGGCACCGCGTTTAGTAAGTCGGAAATCTTCGTATTTAGTTCTCTTTCCATAGCCATTTTCAGAAACTACAAGGACTTGCATATCGCTTCTTTTTATAATAATCATAGAGTTCACTGCATCGTCTTTGCCGAGCAAAATTCCCCTGACGCCTGCGGCAGTTCTGCCCATTGGTCGCACATCGCTTTCGCGGAATCCTATGATAACGTCGCAAGTGCCGTCGGTAAGCCTTGCAGAGATAAGTCTATCGTCATCAGCAAGGTTTATAGCTATTATGCCTGTTTGCCTTACATTCGCAAAAACACTTAAATCTACTTTCTTGATAGTTCCATACTTTGTAACCATCATAATATATTGGCTATCATTGAAATCCTGCACAGAACAGTATGCCGTAACAATTTCATCTTGCTGCTTGTTGATAAGATTGGCAAGCGATCTGCCTTTGGCTTGACGGCTCGCCTCGGGTATGTCCCAAACCTTGATTTTATAGCAGCGTCCCTTATCTGTGAAGAACAGCAAGTGGTGATGCGTAGATGCTTGGAATACATGCTCTACAAAATCATCATCATAAGTGGAAGCACCCTTT
>JAKIZN010000131.1 GCA_022708005.1 Bacteroidota bacterium
GTGAAGGCAGATATGCAATATAAATCCCAATATCATCCAGACTGGGTTTGGAAAAAGCTCGATTTGCAAGCAAATCATTTCATTCATAATATGGAAAACGCGTCGAATTATCATCGCAATAAAACAGGGAAATTTTCGACAATGTGCGTGCCGTTCGATACAGAACTATTTGGGCATTGGTGGTTTGAAGGTCCAGAATTTTTGAGAAATGTGTTGAAAGGGCTAAACTTCTCACCTTGGCTAAAAGCTGCCACTGCAAGCGAGCAATTCTACAAACTACAGCCAAACGAAGTGGTGGGCATACCCGAAGGGTCTTGGGGCGAAAATAATAATCATGATGTATGGAGCAATGCGGGCAATGTTTGGACGTGGCAGTCGATATACGATGATGAGTTGCGACTGAAAAAAATATTTGACAAATATCCGACAAGCTCGCTAAGTGAGTTGTCCCAAAGAATAGCGCTGCAAGCTATGCGCGAGCTTATGCTTTTGCAGTCTTCCGATTGGCAATTTCTTATCTATACGCAGTCAGCCAAAGATTATGCAGAAAATAGATTTTTCTTTCACCACTCGGACTTCAACAAACTTTGCGATTTGCTCGAAAAAGTTTGCAACAACGAGGAAATATCCGAGCAGGAACTTATGTTTATCGACGAAACAGAAAAGCGAAATAGCGTTTTCCCAGAACTAAAACTTGAATGGTGGAGCTAATGTCTGACTTTGATTTTCGTTCGGAAATATCTTCCGAATATATTGACGATTTGCGAAGTCTGCTTTTTTTTAATGCTGAGCAGCAAAAGGTGGCTGATGGCATAGTTGCGTCAATAGAAAAGTACGGGCTTCCCAAAATAGATGACGACGGCACCAAGCTAAAAGTATCTGTCGAAAAAGTGCCAGAAATACAAGCAATTTACGCTTATCGCAAATATGAAAATATAGATGAACTTGTTGGCGTTATGCTGTTTTTTCGGGAAAGCGTTGATTGCATATCATTGGTTCATATTGCGGTCAAAGAAAACTATTCTATTTCGTCATCTAAAGGCGAATCTATGCTAACTCTTGAAATGCTTTACCGGTTGAAAGATATTGCTCGCCACTTAAAGAAAGTCGAGTATTTATCAATTTATTATCAAAGATATGTGGCAAAAAGAATTATAATCAATAAATGATTGAGCTAGCAAAAAAAATATTGCCCGATAAATACAAGAAGATATATCATAAACGCAAGCAAAAGCAGCTTGCGGAGCAGGTAGCCAAACTTTCGAAGTTATCAGAAGAACGGTTGCGGGATATATTGGTAAATGTGCTTGGAATTGCAAATGGCAATGTGATTTTTGTGCATTCTTCTATAGGGCAGTTAAATTTAGATTTTCCGTCTTATCTGGCGTTGCCAATGATATTAGATATAATCGGCTCTGAGGGAACTCTGCTTATGCCTACATATCCAAAGGAAAATTCATATAATTTTCTGCACAGTGGAAAAGTATTTGACGTTCGCAAGACACCTACATATACTGGGTTGCTGAATGAATATGCCCGCAGACATAAAAATGCTATTCGCTCGCTACATCCGACTAAATCTGTCGTAGCAATTGGAAAATATGCAAAGGAAATCACTAGCGAACATCACAAAAGCATTTTACCCTACCACTTTGTTAGCCCATATTATAAAATTAATGCTTACAAAGCTAAAGTAATCGGTATCGGAGTGCAGACCACTTACCTTTCTGCAGTCCATAGTGTTGATGATACTTTTGAGGGATTTCCGGTTGAAACATATCATAATCAAATATTTGATGCCAAGTGCATTGACTACGATGGGAATGAAGTAATAGTCAAGACTAAAGCACACGATATGCGGAAAATGCACTTTGATTTACCAAGTTTTTTTGCGAAGAATGTATCGAAATCTATTTGCGAAGATATAGATATCGAAAAGATGAAATTTTTTCGAGCAGAAGCATCGGAATTATATGACAAATTAAGTGAGTTAGCAGCCGAAGGAATTACAATATATGCAAAAAAATTTTACGAGAAAAGGTGATGAAATTAGCAATAGTACTGACGAATGACTGGGAGCTGTTCGGCGACGGTTCAGGCGACTACTTTGAAGTGCAGCATGAAAGACTTGCGGAATTTCTTGATTTATCAGGCGAATATGACGCAAAAATTTCGCTGTTTGCGGAAGTGTTGCAGCAAATTCACCATAGGAAATACATCGAATCTGAGTCCGCCTTTCTCGATATAGTAAATGCTTGGGATGACATTGTGCTACGCACTATTCGCGAGGGTAGCGACGTGCAATTGCACCTTCACCCGCAATGGATAAATGCCAAGCGGGAGAATGGCAAATGGTCGCTCAATATGAACAACACTTCAATCGGACTTGCAGACAGTAAAGACGCAACATTAGCTATCAGCGAAGGCAAAAGCTACCTTGAAAGCTTGATTAAGCCAATATTTCCTGAATATTCTTGCAAAGTCTTTCGAGCTGGAGCGTACTGCATAGAGCCATCATCAGGTATCATACCGATTTTAAAGGAAAATGATATAATTGCCGACTCATCTGTTACCAAAGGGTTGGTAAATAAAGATTTTTTTGATTATTCAAATGCTGAGTCTAATTTTATTCCTTGGCACACAAAATTGACGGATATAAAAGCAGCAGGCAGGCAAAGCGAAGGCGTCGTAGAATTACCGATTTACTCCACTATTGGCGTTGATTCTCCTATCATAAGAAAATTTAGCCCAAAACTATATTATAAGCTAAAATATAGGGCTAATGTTGGTAATGACGAGTTGCAATGGATAGCGGAAAAAGAGCGAATAAAAGAAATTCGATACCCGCGAGCTAATCGTTATTACAAGGCTAATGAAAAAAAGCACTTAGGCTATTATTTGAAGGCAATTTTAGGTATTTCGGCAAATCAACTCGATTACGATTTTTTGCCAGCATCTGCATTTGTCAAAATATTAGATGAATTATATAAAAAAATCGAAAAAAGCGACTATAACAAGCATTCATACATTCCGATAATAGCTTCGGGACATTTTAAAGATATTCATAATTTGAATAATTTAAAAAAGATTTTTAAATTGTTAAATGAAAAAATGTCAAATAGAACGGAATTTTGGACAATTAGTCGCGCTGTCGATTTTATTTTAGAAAATAAATTAGGGAAAACTAATGAGTTATAAAATTTCAGCTTTAGAATACTATTTGCCTGATAGGCTTGTAGATAACGATTATTTAGTAAAGACTTGCGGAATAGACAAAAAATTCATCGAAGAGAAAGTCGGTATATTGGAGCGGAGAATTGCACTTCCCGAACAGCCAACTTCTGATTTAGCAGTTAATGCGGCGAAAAAGTTAATGGAAAAGCACAATATCTCGCCAGAGGATATTGATTTACTGCTGCTCTGCACGCAAAATCCAGATTATAAGTTGCCGACAACCGCTTGTCTCGTCCAAGATAGGCTCGGCTTGAAAAAGTCTTGCATAGCATTTGACGTTAATCTCGGCTGTTCTGGATTTGTATATTCTTTGCCAATAGCAGGCAATTTCATCAAATTCAATATGGCAAAAAGAGCTATGGTCATTATGGCTGATGAATATAGCAAAATAATTGATTACAAAGATAAAAACACAGCGCCAATATTTGGTGACGCTGCCGCCGCAGCTCTGCTCGATAGCTGCCCTGATGACTTTGGATTTATCGACGGTAATTTTGGCAGCGATGGCAGCGGCTGGGATAAGCTCATAGTTCGCAATAGCGGCGTTGTTTGCGACAACACCGGCGACAGCTATGTGTTCATGGATGGGCTCGAAATATTTAAGTTCGCAGTTAGAGTTATACCGAGCACAATTAAAGAGCTTTTGGAAAGGAATAATCTTGCTGCCAGCAATATTACGAAATTTGTATTCCATCAAGCTAATACGTATATAATCAAAGAGTTACAAAAGCGATTAAAGCTATCCGACGAACAAGTCGTTATAGATATGGAGAAATATGGAAATACCATACAATCCACAATCCCGATTGCCCTAAAAAATCTTATAGAAAGTGGAGCGTTGAACAAAGGTGATTTGCTAATATTTTCGGGATATGGCGTCGGGCTTTCTTGGGGAAATATTTTGTATAAATATATTTAATTTGGAGAGGTTATGAATCGAAAAGAAGTTTATGAAAGATTAGTTGAAATTTTAAAGGACATTAAAGACGACGTTAGCGTTAGCGAAGAGACAGCGCTTATAGGCGAAGGCATACTTGATTCGTTAGAGTTGATTAACTACCTAACTCAAATCGAAGAAACCTATAATGTCAGCATTTCATTAGATCAGCTTTCCGAAAATAAGCTTGGCATAATTAAAAATATGATTGACTATATAGCCGAAAAAGCTTAAAAATGGTAAAGTTTGATAGCAACGACGTGTTTTTAGTTGTGGGAGCCACTGGCGGAATAGGCAGAGCCATATCAGCAAAAATTGTGTCGTTAGGCGGAAAGGTAATAGGAGTGGGCAGAAACGCCGATAAGCTCAAAGAAATTTCTGCTGCACTAGGCGATAGTTTTATCGCAGAAGCAAGAGATATTTCTACCGATATGCAATCTATTGCTGAGTGGGTGCGTAGTCTTGCAGAGCGTCATGGCAAACTGCGAGGATTAGTGCTAGCTGCGGGTTTGCAAGATACACGACCGCTCTCCATAGTAAAAGAAGCTAATATTGATGAAATTTTCAGCGCAAATTTCAAGTCAAATTTATTGCTTATCAAAGGCTTTGCTAAAAAAAATGTGAGGCAGGCTGGCAGATGCTCTTGCGTCGCTATTTCTTCTATCGTAGCAGATGTTGGCATTGCTGCCATTTCTGTATATTCTGCGTCTAAAGGCGCTATGAACTCTGCTATCAAGTCGCTTTCCGTTGAGCTCGCGAGAGACAACATAAGAATAAACGCTATTTCGCCGGGGCATATCGAAACAGAGATGCTTCAAAAGGGTAGTAAGTTTTTTAACGAAGAATATCTGCAAAAGCTACATGCTAAGTATCCGCTTGGGCTTGGCAAGCCGGAAGATGTGGCTAATCTTACTTGTTTTTTGCTTTCTGATGCTTCGGCATGGATAACGGGAGCTAATTACATAATTGATGGCGGCGCTAGCGCAAGTTTTTTTAATCAATAAGCGAAATAAAAATGAATATATTACTCATAGGAAGCGGTGGGCGAGAGCACGCAATAGCAACAGCTCTCAAAAAAAATAGCAAGGTCAATCTATTCGCAGCACCGGGCAATCCCGGCATTGCTAAGCAAGCTACGCTTGTAAATTTGAATATTAAAAATCATGATGAAGTCATAGATTTTTGTAAAAAGCAAGCCATTGCTCTTGTAGTTATCGGACCCGAGCAGCCTTTGGCAGATGGGCTATCAGATAAGTTGCGGCTTGGCGGCATCAACGTATTCGGTCCGTCGCAACAGGCAGCAAGACTTGAATCTTCTAAAGACTATGCTAAAAATTTTATGCTAAAATACGGCATT
>JAKIZN010000132.1 GCA_022708005.1 Bacteroidota bacterium
AAGCCTAATGAACTATCCGGCGGGCAGCGGCAAAGAGTAGCCATAGCAAGAGCGTTGGTAACAAATCCATCTATAATTCTTGCAGACGAGCCGACTGGAAATTTGGATAGCAAAACTGGAGTTGATATTATGAGGCTATTTGCAAAGCTTTGGCAAGATGGCAATACGATAATACTCGTTACACACGAAGAAGATGTAGCGAAGCACGCACATAGGATTATTAGACTCCGCGACGGGCTAATCGAAAGCGATGAAGCGAATCCGTCCCCTATTTATTAGATTTAATTTTGAATAGAAAATGACTATAACAGAAATAAAAGAAGCAGCGAAATTAGCCATAGACTCAATGCGGTCTGCTAAGATGCGATCATTTTTGGCATCGCTTGGCGTTGTTATAGGCATTTCGTTTGTCATAATCATGGGCTGGGCTCTTTCTGGGTTAGATAAAGCTGTGGAAGATACATTTAATATGATAGGCAGGGATATGATATACGTCGATAAATGGGAATGGGCTGGAAGTCGCGGCAATTGGAAAGAAGTCCAAGCACGAAAAAATATCACATATAAGCAAGTTCGTGAATTTCAAGAAATGATGCACTCCGCAGAGGTAGTTGTGCCAACTGCTCGCCACTTCGGACCAAAAGTAAAGTATGGAAACGATGATTTTTCGGGTATCCAAATGCAAGGAGTTACAAGCGATTATGGACTAACTCCTGCTGGCAATATCGCTTTCGGACGGTTCTTTAATGAATTTGAAGATAGACAAGCAGAAAACGTATGCGTAATAGGTTCTATACCAGCCAATACTATTTTTTCTGATAGTATCGGTGTCGGAAAAACAATAAAAATCGATGGCAAGAATTTTTTAATTATCGGGCAGTTGACAAAGCAAGGCACTATGATGATGGATTTTGTTGATAACGTAATTTATTTGCCTATCAGAACATTTTTTGCGACGTTTGGGAATAACAACAGAAACGTTACAATAGCCATCAAAGCGCGTTCTATCAGCGATCTCGACGAGCTGAGAGCCGAAACAGAAGGATTAATGCGAACAATTAGGAATATTAAGCCCGGCGAAAAAAATGATTTCTCGATTAATGAATCTAAAGTATTTGAAAGCACATTTGCGATTATCAGAATGTCCGTTTGGGGCATTGGCATTGGTATGACAGTGCTTTCGTTCATCGTTGGCATAATCGGCATTATGAACATTATGTTTGTCTCGGTAACGGAGCGAACTAAAGAAATAGGAATACGCAAGGCTATTGGCGCTAAAAAGCGAGCGATTTTATTTCAATTCATTGTCGAATCCGCTGCCTTATGCTTTGCTGGAGCTTTGATTTCGTTTGTGATATGCTCTGTACTTATATATCTTGCGGCTACCTATCTGCCTATGTGGGTATCGGGCTTGTCATTTTTATCGCCAATAATACCTCTTGATTTGCTGCTTATTGCTTCCATAGTCTCGGTTGTAGTTGGAATACTTGCGGGCTTAGTCCCAGCGTTACGGGCTGCGAATTTGAATCCAATCGAAGCGCTGAGATATGAATAATTTTAAATAATGTAATAGGCAATTATTTGGGTTTATCTTACACAATCGCGTTTCGATGCCGAACTATCTTTTTTTCCGCCGACTAAATATTTATGAAATACAATCGTTATACTACGAGCATCAACTAAAAAATAACTTATGCGGGACTCTGCTGAAAACATAAGATATATTATCAAAGAAAAGATTAAGCCCAAAAGGCAAATTAAAGACTTTTCATTTGAAGAAATGAAAGAGTATTTCGAATCAAAAGGCGAGGCTAATTATAGAGTTAATCAACTGTTTGACGAGATATATTCCAATCGTGCTTTATCTTTTTTTGAGATGACCACTCTTCCGAAAGGGCTGAGGCAAACACTTTCGGAGGAATTTTCATTGCATTCGCTAAAAATCGATAGCAAGCGGATTTCCCAAGATGGCTCTATCAAATATCTGTTCGAACTGAACGATTCTAATTTGATAGAAGCCGTTTATATGCCATGGATAAACGAAGAGGGCGAAATGGAACGCTCTACTTTGTGCATATCATCTATGGCAGGCTGTCCAGCGGGATGTGCCTTTTGCGCCACTGGTATGCTCGGATTTAAGCGAAATTTAACTCCTTCGGAAATAATTGAGCAAATAATGCTCGTCGAAGCAGACCTCAATTTGAAAATAAACAACGTGGTAATAATGGGAATGGGCGAGCCATTGCTAAATTACGCGAATGTTGTGAAATCGCTACAGCTAATGACAGGCGAAAAATCGAAAATTATCGGAAGGCGAAAAATCACGCTCTCCACTGCCGGTATAGCTACGAAAATTAAGCTATTGGCAAATATTGATAGCCCGCCTAAATTGGCAATATCGCTGCATGCAACGACTAATGCCACGCGGCAGAAAATCATACCAATATCGAAATCGTTCGACATAAGCTCTTTAATGGACGCAATTGAATTTTACTATAGGCAAACAAAAATGCCCATTACTTACGAATATATCGTATTTGACGGATTTAACGACACACCTGAAGATGCAGAAAGGCTGCGAAAAATCGCACTCCGAGTTCCCTCTCGAGTGAATTTTATTCCTTATAATGATATTTCCTTTACCAATCCGCAAGGCATTTCGAAGGAACTTAAGCCCGCGACAAGCGAGAAAATTGCCGAATTTGCGAACGCTTTACGAAGCGCTGGAGTTGCGGTAATCGTACGCGATACTTACGGTAGAGACATTGAGGCAGCTTGTGGGCAACTCGCTTTGTCCAAAGACAACAAAGTTGGTGAATAATATGTTGCTGCGCGCAATTTTGCTTGCTTCCCTATTGATTTTCACTGCAAGCGCCGCAAATGCACAAAAGCCGCGAGGCAGAGCGGCGTATATTATGATAAATCCAGATAAGCTTATCAATGGCGAAATAATAGCCGTGAGGGATAGTTTTGTCGTTATAGCGGAGTTCAATGCGTATTCAGAAGAATATATGATTAGCCATATAGATTCGCTCACAGTCGCTAAATGCTCTTCAATCAACTACATAAAAATTAATGTTCCGATTAGTTCTATCGAAAATAGAGAAAAATTTTCATATATAGGCGGAGCGGTCGGAACTGGTATTTTCGCTTATAGGCAAATCAGCGGCGGACAATTCAAACCGCTTGATTTGCTGTATATACCAATAGGAACAATAGCGGGCTATTTGCTTGGCTTGATGTTCGACTCAATAAAGCAGTCGCCTGCGACGCAAATTTATCCCGATTGCAGCCAAGATAGCTATGAGCTAATCAAAGAATACTCAAGGTATCCCGCTAGCGAGCCACGGATAGTTCGCGAAGCAATAGATAAACTTCTATCGAAACACAAATAGCGGCAAACTGCAATTAAAATCAAGCCCGCGAAGCGATATCTATTCCCTATTTCTCTTTGGCTTGCTTTACGGGATAAATAATATACGTTGTTAAATCTTTTTCTGCAGTTGCCTTGAAATCGGAGCTATATATTTCCCAAGGTCTGCCGTTTGGCTCGAAATTTCTCGCTTTCATATAGTTATTTAACTGCCTATAAGCGAGATAGCCGTTTTTATATGCGCCGACAAAGACGCATTTCAAAGCGTTATCGGCTCTTAAAACGCCTTTCTGCACTCTGCCCTTAGCCGCTATGCTTGTATCGCTTGCAAAAAATCCAGCCTTGAAACATTGCTTATCTTCAGTTTGACGTGTTGTAAGGACAATTTGCTCTTTAGGCGCTTCAAGTTTATTCTTCGCGTAAAATTGTAGCAGTTCTCTATAAGCCGAAGAAAGCGAGCGAGTAATATCTGTTGAGCTTAATTTAGAGCTATCGGCAATAAAATAATAAAATGAGCTGATATTTTTTTCTTCGGTTATTTTAAACATCGGAGTTTTTATTGTTGTATCGCAGTAGTTCTTTAATTTGCCCAATCCTTTTTCCAAGTCGCTGCTCAAAAATGACTCAATAAATAGCCCTAAATATCTGCCGAATGGATACTCTAACTCCATTTGATTAGCCCAAGTTACTTTTGTTCCATTGACTGTCGGCTCGAACCGCATTATGTCTTTTGCCTTATTTTCAAATGGGTTAGTAAATACTAAATCCGACTCTATTAGCTCATCTTTAATTGTCTTATATCTCTCTATATAGCCCCGCCCTATCGTATCGCCGTCCCATTCAATCTTAGAACCAACGCCTTTGGTATCGTTCAAAACGTTAAATACAGCTTTTTGCTCCACTTCTACCCAAGGGCTCCAAGAGGTAAATGTATTAAAATCAATTGCTAAATCATACACTTCATCAATTGGTTTGTTTATTTCAATCGAACGCTCTACTATTGAAGTTGAAGGTAAAAAAACGGGTACTGTGAAAAGTAGTACCACAAAAATACCGATAACAACAAGTATAAATCTAAATATTTTCATATATTCTCCAATATGCTATTTGGAATTATGCTAAATTATAAATTATTACCAAATTTTCAAAATACTATATGCAAAGGTAGTAGCAGAGCGACAAAGAAGATTTTTGAAATATATTAAAATATTGCCGACATAAATATTGTTGCTTTTTTTATTGACTAAAAAACCGTAATTTTGTAAGATTATATAGTTTATAGTAAAGGTTAATATTTATGATGAAAAGTATGACTGGTTTCAGCAAGACTGAAGCCTCTGAAAGTGGAGTTCATTTAACATTAGAATTGAAAAGTTTGAATGGGAAAAATTTAGAAATAAACTGCAGATTGCCCAAAAATTTACAGCAAAAGGAGCTCGAAGTTCGCGATTTAATACGCCAAAGTGTAATGCGAGGCACTATTTTTGTAAGTGTCAATATTGAACTTGATGCAACAGCCAAAAGTTTCTCCTTCAACGAAGATGCCGCTCTGGCTTGCTACGAAGCTCTCACAAATGTCAAGAAAAAACTAAAGCTCAAAGAAGCAGTAAAGTTAGAAAACGTGCTGCTATTTAGGGATTCTTTCTATCAGCAAGAAGTTGAAGATGACGATTCTGCTCAGGCTAAACTGCTTATCAAAGCATTAAAGCAAGGGCTAAAAAACTTGGATACTATGAAACTTCGCGAAGGGCAGCAAATTACAAAAGATTTGACTGCGAGAATGAAGAAAATCCAAGATAACGTGAAGAAAATAGAGCAAATTAGCTTGGAGAAAATCCCAGCCGAGCGAGAGAGGCTCCGCCAAAGAGTTGCACAGCTATTCGAAAGCGACGAAATCGATGAGCATCGCTTGCAACTCGAAATTGTCCTACTTGCAGATAAATTGGATATTTCTGAGGAATGCACAAGGTTAAATTCCCACTTTAAATTTTTCTTCGATACGCTGAAATCGAAAAATTCGGAAGGCAGAAAAATTAATTTCTTGCTACAAGAAATGCACCGAGAAATAAACACAATTGGCAGCAAATCGAACGACATAGGTATTTCGCACTTGGTTGTTGCCGTAAAAGAGGAACTCGAAAGGATTAGAGAGCA